>JAAZBG010000151.1 GCA_012513915.1 Fibrobacter sp. | reverse complement strand
GCATCAATGATTCTATTATTACTGATTACATTTGATTTACACGTTGTGGATTCCAGAAAATTACACCAGCCCCACCCAAGATGTATACCATTGTATGCAGTTTGCTGAACAGTATTGTTGGTTATCTTAATACTCTCAACAAAATATGCTGTAACTGCAGCACAACCGCCAAAGCCGGGTGCAGTACTTATATTGAATAAATAGTTATTTGAAATTGTATTGTTCTTACAGATTCCCTCGACACCAGGCTTATACCTGGCACGCTCACCGCCATCGCCAATCGCAATATGCTGAGGATGTCCGACAGTAATACCGCTTGATGTAATATCGGTGATGTAGTTACCGATAATATTGCAGTTAATCACGTCATTTGCCATGTTTATGCCGTCACAGCCACTATGTTTAATAACATTCCTCACGAAGTCAATTGAACTGCTGTTTGTGACAGTAATCATTCCCGGATGTACATCAAGGAGGTCATATCTGGTAGAATGCCAGTCGGTACTTGCAAATGCATGAAAACCGTTAGCCCCCTGACATGTTGATTTTCCGTATGAATCACCTACTTTAACAAGATTGAATTCTGTATTGGCAAAGGTAATACCCTCAAAGGTGATATCGGAAACACGCTCGGTTTGTGATACACCTGCGATATCAAATAACTTTTCCACCACAGGAGCCTGAACATCTGCAGTAGCCATATTTTCACCACTGCGAGGAATATAATAGAGCATCTTTGCTGTTTTGTCAAAATAAAACTGACCGGGAGAATTAAGAAATTCATAAGCATTATAAATTGTATGATTTCCTGTAGTAGTAAAACCAGCACCCCATCCGGGTGTCTGAGCTATCGCACCATACGGCTGCTGAAACATTAACGCACGATAATTATCTGATGTAGTAATAACATCCCGTACACAGACAATATTTTCATTCCAGGTTGTTCCTTTAACAATTTCAAGATCATCCTTATTAGATGCAATTGCAGGAACATCTGATGTATTATACTTTACACCATCACTTTTACTGCCACTTACCCATGCCCATGATGCCTGCCCGGCAACAACAGAATAGGTTCCCTGACCTCCACGTGCGGTTGCAGTCTTACTTGTCATATTTGCACGTTTATCATTTACATAAAGATTGCGAAGTTTTGTAGTTCTATTAAGAGGTGCTTTATAAATACTTCCGCTGTGTAACGTCCACCCTGTTACCTTTACAGCACCACTAATAACCGGGGTTTCATCTTCGTAGGCTTTATAAAAAACTCTGAAACCATTTTTTCCTGAATCAACAGGTTTTAGCTGAATTGTACTTTCCACCGGATAAACACCGCTTCTCAGATACACGTAGATATCACCTGTCATCGATGCATTTATAGTCCTGACAGCGTCCCGTGCCGCGGTAATTGTTTTAAACGGTGCACTAATAGTACCTGGATTGGAATCATCACCATCCGGAGCAACGTAGAACGTGGCCTGGATTGCACCATACGATACGTGTGGTGTTACGATCACCAATCCCAGAAGCAACAAGAACCGGATTGCGTTCTTTTTCATGGCAACAGCAGTAACATTCAACGGCACATTTCTCATACTATCAACTCCAGGTATAATTCTTTTAATTCTTCGATTAATTACCTTGTAAAAAAATAAAACCAATACTTTTTACCATAGAGTATCAGACACCAAGTTCTCATACAATATAAGGTGGGTTCACGGTAATCTGCTTATAAAAAAGTACTATCGCTATTTTTTATGCGAACATTTTAATTCGTATCATGTTGTTTTTATTACTACTTATTAATCTAAATATTGCGAACAGTATTTTATTTGCGAACTTATTGAACCGGAATTGCGAACGGAATCATGACTGACAGAATTAACAAAGAAGAATGGAATGGAATTACAAAACAGCACGTCTGAGCCAGCCGGACACACACGCTGCACACATTTAATGCCGGGAATCGCAGAAAGAATTGACACTATGCAAAAGACAATCTTCGTCAGGAAGTTTAGCGGAATTGTATTAATGCATCACTTGCTTTTTGATTTTCGTAACAAAGCCTGACCCAATCATCGCTCATTACAGCATTCTGAACACGCACTTCATCAAGGTGGCCGACAAAGTTGAAAATTGTTTTTCCATTACCATGAATACCTAAATACGTATCCTTGCCAACCCCGGTATAATATATCGGGGCAGTAAAATTTGTAACAGCCACCTGAAGCCCGTCAATATACAGTGTTTGAGTATGGGTGGACGAGTTGTGTGTGTAAACAACATAACGCCAACCACTTTTCGCTAGTGTCACTCCTGAACCGGTAACCGAAAAACTGCTGAGCTCATCCAAAGAATCACTATGGTAGGAACCTGTTGTTCCTGCGCTGTTAATATGTTCATCAAGACGAATCAGGATTGCATCACCAAGAGAGATAACATCCTGACCAGTAGTAGTATCAGATGCAACCCATGCACTCAGGGTAAGATTTGTTGGATTATTAAATACACCGGGAATTTTGATAAATGTTGAATCTGTAAACCGCCGTGAAGTCCCGATAAGTCCATCCGAACTGGTACACCCGGAATTCGTTCCGTTGTTACCATTGACTGTTGCATCAGTTGAAACCAGACCGGTATCGTTCAGATGCCAAACACCTGCAAAATGTGCAGTTGTGTCAAAGACATTCTTATAATCCGGCATAGTGACAGCCTGCGGATTCCCCCAGTACATCACCACATATCGTGAACTATCACCACCAGTAAGTGTATCTGCCTTGAACCAGACTACTGCACGGTTCTCAGATGCGTTCCAGTACTCAATTTCAAACGGCAGAACAGTTCCGTCTGATTTTGTAAAGAGCAAATCGCTTCCATCAGGATTCGCACTATTGAAGTCAAAATTATCAGCATGTAAACGAACAAGAACCGGAAAATCACGTACCATACCTGATACCGGTACTCCTGATTCAGTTGTATTTAAATAAAGACGTTTCGAGAAATTCCACGTACTCTGGCTAATATAGTCGACAGCTCCGATTGATGAAACCGAATCAGATGTAACTGTAACACCTGTAATATCAACAGGACGATAGGTTGATGAAGCCGCAAGCACACGAACAGTGAACGTTCCGGCAGGTACATCTCTTATTATAAAACCACCAGTTGCCAGATCACGGGTACCCGAGCGTTCAAGCCCACAAATCTGGACATGCATTGCCACAGAATCCACTTCCTTTATAAACGTTCCGCTGATTGTTCCAGTCGGCTGCAAAATCCCCTTTTGTAAATCTGCTTGTGAATCCAGAAGGGACAATGTACATGCAAATAAAACTGCATTTGCATTTTCATCATTTATTTCAACGAAATATTTACCGGTGTCAAGCGAATCAACTGAAAATTTCCCTGAGGCATCGGTACGCAGGTCACGCCACGCATTAGAACTTTTTTGAAGTGCTTTCGCGGCTGTATAGTTTTGTAAACGAACACGCACAACAGCATTTGCCGCCGGTGTACTATCAGCGGTATACGCAACCCCTAAAATACGCCCGTTTCCGGACTGCGAACCGGTACCCGCAATTGAATCACCCGATGTACAACAAACATTTATGAGCGCAAAAATCATAAGAATGATACCCGCAACAACGGTAATCACACGAGTTCTGCCATGGTAAATAACGTTAATCATTGTTCCTCGCTTGTATCATCAGATTTTTTCTCGATCAGGGGGAAGAGCTGAAAATTACATTGACAGACGATTTCTGAAGGTGTTGAGTCCTCAATCACCATTGTCAACAGTTCTTCTTTAAATGTTCTTATTCGCTCTTTAATCCGACTAAAACACGTGGGTGAAACACCAAGTGTCAGTGAACTGATTTCCCGTTCTTCAGGTTCGAAACGCTCCAACGCATCTTTTGCAAGCCCGATCATCTCCGATTGAAAATTCCGTAGAACAAAGGATTTCATCTCATATTCGGATGAAATCACTGCATTTGACAGTTCCAGCTTGCCATCAGAATTTCTCCGAAGGATACCAAGCTGTAACATAATTTCAACTGATTTTTTTGCTTGTGCGGAAGTAATTCGTGGTATGCACCGCTTCGCAATCCAATCATAATCCTCTCTGAAATCGCTCAGTGTTACCATTTCACGAATAGCACTGTGATACCAGTACCTGAAAAACTCGTACTGTTTATCACTTATAAACTTTATTGATGAATTCCCTCGTAAACGAAGCATTCTTGTAAAATGAAGGTTTTTTTCATCATTTGATTTGCTATTAACAAAATGGACAACCGCACTGAAATACTCACACTCTTTTGGCGAAAGATTCATTGCAGCAGCATATTTTTGCATAACATCAAGACTGAGACGACGACGACCCTCAATAATATCCTTGAACATACTCGCAGAAACACCCGAACGCAGAGCGAAATACCGGAAAGAAAATGACGGCACCTCTTTCTTCTGATGAGCATAATACTCTTTGAGAAGTGTCCTGTAATCAGTGTAATGATAAATATTAAAGGAACGGACGTTTTTTGTCTTCATAGTCAAAATATACGCAATTTAGCTCTGAAAAGCGACATAAATTACAAGTTATTCCGATTTCATGCGAACAGTATTATAGAAAGTAATCAAAAATGATGGATAATCTATTAATAGTATTATGCGAACAGAATCAGATTTGCGAACAAATGGCTTTGAAGAAGTACACCATAATTAATCAATTAAAAAAGGGAGTATCATTCACCACTTCAGATCTGACACTCCCTCTTTATTAGTTCAATGCAGCACAATTGATCGTTGACGAATACTTTTTATGCTGGTTTTCAACCGTAAGATAATAAATACCGGTACCAAGTAATTTATGCTTAAATTCATACACATCCGGACTGCTGCCGGTAATTTTCTTAACGACTTTACCATTTGTTGCAACAATCCGTAATTCATACGGAGTGGTAAAAGGAACATTGATCGATACCGCCATATTTTTTATATATGAGACTTTTACATTCTCAGTAACACTGACAATACTTGACATATGAGTACTTCTAACATCTGTCACCCCATCAAATGCAGCACCATCAAAGGGTACTACAATCACCTTACTCCCATGCATATCACCGCCATGGTCATTTTCCTTTTCAACATCAATAACAGCAAAGGTAAAATGAGTTACATGACCATCCTGAATAAAAACGCCAGGACGTTCAATCTTATTCCAGCGGTTCACGGTTCCATCAGTATAGCGTAGAAAATTTGATTTCGGATCAAATGCCAATCCCTGATTAGTCCAGTTCTTTATACCATCTTTTGATGTAAGGTGAAAAGCTTTACGTTCGCTCCATGAATTGACAACGATATGATACATCCCGCCGCTATACCACAATACCGGATCCTCAAGATTCGGCAACCTAACTTCATTGTAAACAGAGTTACCCTGAATGACATACGGACCGGTAAGACCACCTGAGCTGATCATGATCTGTCCATTTCGCGCTACAATCATATAGCGGCCATCATCGGGACGAATAATCATACTGAGATTGGCAATCTGAGGTACAGGAAAACCATTTGCTGTGATTTTAATAGAACCTGCAAAAGTCCAGGGCCCATCAAGTGTTTTTGCGGTAAAGAAATCACCCGGCCGGGTATCACTTACAACTGACGCATACGTGCCGTCCTTAAGCTGAAGAATTGTAAGATTGTGGCCTTTGCCACCACTATTGTTCGGCCATGTTAACCCCTTGTCAACATAGGGTCCCATCACATTATCACTTACTGCATGAATCCCGACTGAGCTGAGCCATGACCAGTGACCGCCACCTTCACCCCAGCGACTTGCGAACATATGATATTTCCCATCAGGCCCTTTGATAATCGGCCCATCCCAATAACAGTATGCTCTGCAGGTAGTATCTTCCATACCATTGTAAATATCCCGTTTACCAACTATTGAGCACCCCCACTTGTCAGAACGCAACGGTTTGACAATAGGCATAGGAAGAAAGTAGTCAATAAGTGTTTTCGCTGACAACGTCGACATCGATGCCAAAACAATAAACGCGACAAATGAAATTGCGGTGTTTCCAAATATTTTCTTTGACATATTATTAATCCTGTGCTGAGGTTTTAATGTAATCGTACTTGAAAAAGGTCTCCACACCCGTTCTGAAATAACCCGGAAAGAACCAGGATTCCGAACCTACATTTGACATACAGGTAACCATATACAGTAACATCAATCTGTATACTCTACCATACAACATAAGAAGCAATATAAAGCTGTGTATAACAAAAAGGGTAAATAAAAAAACTATGTTTTACTTAATTAGCGAACAATAATCGCTGTATCTAATTGTTTTGTATTCATTTTAAAGTTCCACATTCGTGCGAACACAATTATTTTGCGAACACAGCAAACATACCGCGTGAATGCTTTTTTTTGCAAAATCAGTATATAGATACTTACCAGGCTTGGGCAGTGCAGCGGCAGCACTCAACGACGTTTTAACGTATTATTTTAACCGTAGTTACAAAGTATTACTTTTCAAAACACCCGTTTTTAATGACCGGAAATGAATTCTGCTTCACAAAGTATATTCCTTTTGATAACACCCGGTTATTTCCTGATCGTTTTTCACTTGCGATCAAACGCCCTCTCAAATCGTAATATTCAGAATGTTTAAGCATAGTTTTCTCAACCCTGTTATACGCCGGACTCTTTACACTGACCTCATCCACCGGCACAAATTCCCACTGCTGATTTGTATTGGTTGATGAATAATCGCTGTATTGAATAATCGGATTACCATTATCTACTACGTTGTCAAGATTGTCCAACAACTTTCCACTGAACCTGTTTACTATTTTATAAAAATTTTTCTCAACCGGTACAATCTGCCACTGCTGGCTGAATGTGTTGGTTATAGTATCGACAATGATTGATGCACTATTATCAGCCTTACTACCATTGTCAAGAGAACGTTTTGATGAATATGATGTAATTTTAAAATAGCCGTTATAGAGTTCTTCCAGTTTCCAAACCTGCTGAGCCTGACGGTTAAGAGCCTGTTGTGTAAGAGCAGTTTTGGGTGCCCCAGTGCCGCAATCAAGCACTTTTCCGCTGCCTCTATTAACAATCGCATAGGATTTTCCAGATTGGAAATCAGCATTAACCAGGGTAAATCTTACAAGCTGATGATCACGGTAGGCAAAATTCCCAAGAACTGCATCAATGCCGGTATTTTTTGAGCCCCCGGAAATTTCAAGCGTTTTCCCGAGCGTATTGACACTGACCATACGAAAATAGCCATCACCACAATCGATCAACTGCCATTTCTGATTATACGCATCACCCCATTCATAATTCAGGATCTTCGCACCAACTTCTCTTGACGCACCAGAAACATCCATTACTTTACTATTTGCAACTGATGTAATTTTAAAGTGTGATGCACCAATATTCTGGATTCGCCACTGCTGTGTTGTCGCACCGGATGGTGTCTGCTGCTGAACCGCAGAACCGTTTGTACCGAGTACAAACCCGGAGTGTTTGGCCGAAATCGTATAAACCCCGTCCTGAAAATCCCGTGCTCCGGCAGCCCATCTGCCAGTCTTTACATCTAAGGAATACTGATCCTGCCATCCGACAGAAAGCTTCGTACCGCTCACTGTAACCGGAAGCATTACGATACGGCTCATTGAGTAATTCGATACCGACCAGCGATCACCAGTGTAAAGGAACGTTGTGGTGTCGCTGCCTTTTACCGTTACAGCAAAACCGACCTGCGATTCGTAGGTATGCGTATTTTCAACTGCTATTCTTCCACCGGCGGTCCAGGGGCCGCTAAGCTTTGTCGCATAGAAATAATGATTGTCATTAAAATCCCACCCGGTACACCAGGACATCAACCAGAAATAGTAGCCACCTTGTTTTATAATCGCATGCCCCTCGCACTCCATATCCGTTGATGCAGAACCACGATAGACTTCTTTTACAATCGATGTATAATTGTTGTCAAGTTCGAAAAGGCTTACGTTCTGATTACCAAACGTTGTGCAGATAAGATATGCCTTGCCATCGTCATCCTGATACACATTGATATCCCTGCTGTCAATGTCCATCGGACGAAAATGACCTTTGAATGTATAATCGCCGCCAACGGTTGAACAGGTGGCATAAGCGACCTCCGCAATCTTATAGGCATTATGTCCCTCATAGTGCATCCACATGACAAACTGGCCTGTTTTCTCATTGTGAAGAAGTTTGGCACGTTCTATAACGGCGTCATTGTCAAGATCGGGATGCGAACTTTTTTTCAGTATCTGATTGACAAATGTCCAGTTTTTAAGATCGGGAGATGAATAGAGGTTTATTCCGACAAATGCATAATTATTTGCACTGCGATCCATTCCCCACAGGTAATAAAGATCACCGACTTTTATGATTCCTCCCTCTGTAGCAGCGATCAGTTTACCATTGGTATCACGCCAGTCGCCACCGGGGACAATGCAATCTGTTACCTGGGAATACGTACTCCGGGTACAAAGTGCCAGAAACGTAATAACCCAGAAACAACGACCTGTAAAAAATTTCCTTAACCCGTGTAAATTCATAGTAGTTACCTTAAAATATGTTAGGATTTAAACCTGTATCCCCCCTATGATACCAAACCGAAATTAATTTGATTTCAATATATATATAATTACCCAATTTATCATGAAATAATCGAAGTTGAGACAAAAAATACTTTGTCCGGAGCGGGGCGTGATAATTGTTACGCGGAAAATAACAATTCCGGTATCCAATACTGCATACACACAAAGCTTTATGCACTGTTTTTAATACATTCAATTAGCAGCACAATAAAGAACATTTTTTTAAATGTATTTAATCATTGGAATATCCAAACCTGAAATTAAATAGAAAGTTAAGATTGCTGCAATTCTAATGCAAATCATTATCTAAACCAATAGGACAAGCCTGGTTTAATACAACAAGTTTGTCATGATCTATATTATTTTTACGTTGTAATAGTACCTGACATTGATGTACCAGGAGCAATTATATCTTACAATGCTTAACTTTATACCTGACATCGAAAATAATTCTGTAGTAGCAACTGTTGCTGCCCGTATCAGGGCAAAATTCAGTGTTTCCACGGCTACAATACTGATTGCTGTCGGCGGTCCCGGTGGGTGCGGAAAATCATTTTTTTGTAAGATGCTCAGTAACGCACTTGCATCCTCATCAACATTATCGCTTGACAACTACCGAATCCCCAGAAAAGAGCGTGAACAGCGTAAACTCTACGGATCACACCCTGATGCAAACAGAATTGATTTACTTTTAGAACATATCGACAAGCTGCATCAGGGTAAAAAAATCAATTATCCGATTTACGATACTGTAACTGGTACGGTAATGTCTGATAAGCCCTTCATGCCAAAACAGTTTGTACTGCTTGACGGCGAGATCGCTATGTATACTCAAATTGTCTCCCGCTGTGATTTTTCTATCCACCTTGATGCCGCCCCCGATGTTCTGTTTGCACGACGCGTAAAACGTGATACAGAACAGTATGGCTATTCACTGGAAAAAATCCGTTCTGTTTATGAGCAGAGTATGCATGATAATCAGACCTTTGGAGTATATGGAAGACAGCATGCGGATATCAACCTTGTTTGCAACAATGATTTTACGATTGAAATCATCGACATGAGATGCGTGTAGACATTTGTCTTATAATAGCATATGGATATATACCAAAAAGATTTGAATTAGCTATTGCACTACCTATGACGATGCATGTATTATTAACTAATTCAAGATGTTGGTTACTACGATAACTGAGGGATGTAACCGGGGCAGATCATAATGAGAACGCGACTTTTTTGGAGTGCACCGATGCAAAAAATTGTAAATCCCTTACGATCATCATCAATTATTGCTATCGGCTATATTCTGATTTGCGGAACCTATATCTGGTTTTCGGGTGCGATCGCTGCGAAGCTGTCATCATCCATTCCTGCACTTCAAAATATTGAACTCTACAAAGGTTTAGCATATGTTATCCTTACCGGGATGATCCTGTTTTTTATCCTGTATAACCTGCTTGCAAGAATAGTAACACAGAACAGAGAACTTGAATTGCATAAAAAAGCACTGATTGCAGCGCAGGCACGGGCGCTTACGGGTTCTTTTGCTGCAGGAATTGCTCATGATATCAATAATGTTCTGGGCGTCATCGATTTCGGAATTGACGAATTGCAGGATGCAGCACCTGAAGACAAACCGATGTATTTTGACAGATTAAATAAAGCATTTACCATGATCGGAGATCTTTCCCGCAGACTTCAGAAAATAGGAAAAATCAACACCTCAATTGACATGATAGAAACCAGCATCTTTGATATTGTTCGTCAGACCGTAGATTTCGCGAGTCGTCATAAAAAACTTAAGACTTGTAAAGTAAGTCTGGCCCAACATGGTTCCAATGATACCTGCTGTATCAATCCATACCTCATTGAACAGATGATTTTAAATTTGATGCTTAATGCTGCTGATGCAACAGGCTGTAGCGGGACTATTAAGATTGTAGTCGGTACTGATACGAACAATGTACAGATTGAGATACACGATAATGGTCCAGGTATTGCGCCGGAACAGCGCGATTCAATTTTTAACGCCTACTATACAACTAAAGTTGATGGCACAGGCCTCGGACTGGCTACGGTTAAAACTTGCACTGAACTTCACGGCGGAACTATACAGATTGATAGTTCACCTTTGGGTGGGGCACTTTTCAAAGTTGTGCTTCCTCTAAAAAAAACAGATCACCCCACCGTTAATTGAGATGATCTGTTGTATATAAAAAAATGATGTGAGGTCAGACAAGAAATCAATACCAATGATTATGAAAACTCATCCGTATCAGGTTATCATCAGACAACAAGCAGAAACACTTACTTCTGCGGCTTTGTATGGTAAAAGAACCATTACTCGCAGTTATACCATCTACTGATAATCGGTATAACAAATTGTCTGCAAGTTTAATATAATACCGGCAATATTGAATAAAACGAAACCAGAGTTTCGTTTCATCATTTATATTATAAGAATGACATATACATGTTCAGATTAAAGAACATTCAATCGTTTAAAAACCTCTTGTTCAACAAAATTCCCTCTTTTAAATGCAAAACACTTAAGGGGTAAGCAGATGGAACTGGATAATCAACTTCCAGATTTTGATAAAACAATTCAACACATTCAATTCTTAAAAGAAACAATCAATATCTGTATCGTCGATGATGACCCGCAGTTGCTTTCTGTCTATTCAGCGATATTACAAAGCTATGGACTGTATGCAATATTACCCTGCTCCAGCGTATCTGATGCCGAATTGTTATTACAGTCAGAAAAACGGATTCACGTCTGTATTATGGACCTGGGCTTAAAGAATGGTACCAATGATGAGTTTTATCTCTTAAAAAAGTACTCTTCTACTACATCATTTATTGTCGTCACGGGAAAAGAATCCATAACAAAAGGATTTGATTGCGGGAAATATGGTTCACAGTCTGTTTTCGAGAAACCCGTTGACTTTACAAACATTGATTTCTTAAATGCAATTAACAATGCATTTATTTACAGTCTTGTATGCGGTTCACAATTTCATAAACCGGTGCTCGAAAGCATAATCCACGCTCTCTTGACAGAAAAACCATCAGATATGTACGAATGGTCAATACATGCTAATGTAACAGAACAATATCTGAGAAAAATATGGAACCTGATTTTCGGTTACCAACCTAAATATTTTCTGTGGCTTTACAAAACATTCAACACTGCCTTCACTTTATACAACACACTCTTTCTGCAAAGTACCGGCTCATCCGATATACCGTCTCACACCAGGTATCTGGATGAAAAAGACATTGCTGCGATAGAAAGATATTTTTACAACAACGAGTCAATTTTCAATGCGATTTTACACAAATGTATAGATTCAGACATAAACAGGAAGCAGAGTGCACGACTGGATTGTGCAGATGGTAAGGTATGATAAATTGGTTCCTGCTTTTTCCATTTACATCATTTGTAGTCAACATAATTCTTGCGTCAATTGTCCTTGGTTTAAATCCTGGAAGTAAAACAAACCGGGCATATGCAGTTTTTGCGTTCAATTTTGCATTCTGGGCTCTAATAGTATTTGCAGAGTGGAATTTTCAATCAGAACAAAGCTTAAAACTACTTGCATACCTCGAACCATTTGCCTGGCTTTTTACAACAATCCTTGTGTTACGGTTCATTTACGTTTTAATAAAGCGTCCATTTGACATCCCCTATAGAGTGATACAGTGTACAGTTGCCATATGGGTCATTTACGCTGTGTTTACTGGTGCATTTATTCATGGATTCAAAAAAGAGTACTGGGGTGTATTAACACTTGTTAATGACATTTATTATCCTGCAATTTTCATGGTATCAGTAGTTCCATCATGCTGGGGACTTTATCTGCTAATAAAAGCAATAAAGACAACAAATGACGCGCTGCATAAAATTCAATTGCGCTATCTTACCATTGGAACTATCATAATGTATATACTTGTTCTGTTTGACAGCACAATCAGGGCATCACTACTTAAAATCAGTTCGATACCATCAATTTCATCATTTCTGTTACTGATTCAATCAGCATTTGTTTTTATCGCCATACTTCGCTACCGGTTCCTGAATCCTGATTTACGGGATGTCGCACAACAAATATTTGCCCGTATTAATGAGTGTGTTATTCTGCTTAATCTCGATCAGTCAATCTGCAATGTAAATGACGCCACCTATGCATTTTTTGGAAAGGAACAGTTGCAGTCATCATCATTAACACAATTATTTGGTGAACAATACCGGTTCCATGATGACTATACCAACCTTGAAATAACCTATTCAAATACTGCAACACAGAAACATGGTTTACTTTCACAGTCCAGTCTTTTTGTTCAGGGCCGTTTTATTGGTAAACTGGTAATTGTTCGCGATCTCACACTTAATCGGCAGGAAACACTTCAGCGTATAACTCTTGAGAAGCAAGTGCAGCAAATGAACGTATCCCGATTTGAAGCACTCGGGAAGCTTGCAGGCGGGATTGCTCATGATTTTAATAACATTTTGTCAGTTATTTCAGGAAGCGCGACGCTTCTTCGGATGCATCTTTATAACAAAGATGAAAAAGCATCTACTCTGTCCATGAACATAATCAAAACAGCTCAGGATGCATCATTACTGACAAGAAAGATGCTCACATTTGCCTGTCAGCACAAACATACGATGGCGCAATTTGATCTCCACGAAGCCATCAATGATGATGTTACAATGTTGCAGCATACACTTGAAAAGAAGATATCCCTGCATACTGCTATCACAGCAGAATTACATCAGATTACAGGTGATCGAATTCAGATTCAAAACATGTTCCTTAACATCGCAATAAACGCATGCGATGCAATGCCTGGTGGTGGTGATTTACATATCAGGACCACCAGCACAATACTACCTGCTGATTTTACAGAATCTTATAGCAGAGATGCATCCGGAGGATCCTACATTATTATTGAAATTGAGGACAATGGAATCGGTATGACGCAGGAACTCCAGAAGAAAATTTTTGAACCATTCTTCACGACAAAACAAAAAGGCAAAGGAACCGGACTCGGACTTGCTACGGCCTACGGAACAGCGGCAGGTCACAAGGGATTTATTATTGCCAAAAGTGAATCCGGCAAAGGCTCTATATTTCAGATATACCTCCCGACCACAAATAATCAGCATCCGGTTGAACACGAGGTTAGTCTGGAAATCAATTATGGGAAAGGCCAATTGCTTATTGTTGACGACGAGGTGGAGATTCTTCATTCGACATCTGAAATGCTAAAGGAAATCGGTTATAAAACGACGGCGTGTGATAGTGGTGAAAACGCACTTAACCATTTCAGGGAAAACACAAACGCATTTGATCTGGTTATTCTTGATGTACTCATGCCTGTTATGAATGGTCTCAAGTGTGCTGCAAAAATGAAGGAACTCAATCCCGATGTAAAATTACTTTTTACCTCAGGATTCCTTGGGGATATATCGAACCAGGATACAACAATCATTTCAACCATGATACAGCCTGATAATTTTATCCAGAAACCATTTACTATTGAACGATTGTCAAATGCAGTAAAGACACTTATCTCTGGTACATGAAAGATCTTATAATCAAATACCGATTACGTATATACATGCGATCACAATTACAGAATTATGTACGACAAAAACCGGCAGGTTAAATTCAGACTTTACTTCCGTGCCAGAAAAATGCCATACTCCCAGAGCTTCTGTTTCATGGCAAAGTACTGGTTCCAAAGCGCGTCGGTCGGATACTGGATTTTAACCACTTTGTCAATAATGTGTAATGGTAAAAACGGAAGTGACACATAGAACATAAGCTTTGATGTTTTTGAAACAAATTGCGTTACATCAAGATATGCTGTTTCCCTGAATCCGGCATTAGTACTGTACTGTTTGAAATTATCAGGCGTTTTGAGTGAATTAACAATCCACCCGTCAAGCCACCGCTGCATCAACTTTGCATCCTTACCCTGATAGTCTTCCCGGCTCGCGAATCCATCACCAATAATTAATCGTCCCTTGTCGTTTAATACCCGGAATGCTTCTTTTACAAAAGATTGTTTTTCCGCATAACAGATACTTTCAAGCCCCCATACAACCGAGAACGAATTATCTGCAAACGTTGTATTATGGTAATCCATTTCATGAAAATCTACCAGATGCCCCACCCCTGCACGCTGGGCATATTGACGGGCAAGTTTAACCTGACGTGGAGTAATTGTAATCCCGGTTGCTTTACATCCAATTGTCTTTGCAAGAAATATTGCTGCCCCTCCGACACCACAGCCGGCATCCAGAACATGGTCGTCTCTTGTGATTCCTGCAACCTTTGCCATTACCTCATTAAACCGCAGTGATGCCTGCCGTTGCGTCTTTACCCCATCATCCCAATACCCGAAATGAAAGTTAGGTCCCCAAAGTTTATATCCAAATTCATTTTGATGATAATAATTAATTATATCCTGCTTTGACCATTTCATAGTATGAGACCTTTTGTAGGTTGTTTATGTGTGGGTAGACAACACCGTTTTCAAAACACTTAAAATAGTATCAGCCTTACACAAATCTAATAAAAAAAATTATCAGACAGTCTATCAGACTAATCCAGAAAGACCGATTTAGCTGTGCAGGTATGCAAAATCAGGAGAAGTAAGAAACACGGGTATATAAAAATAAAAAGGGCAAGCAAACGCTCACCCGTGGCAAAAAGCAAACAAAAGGATTGTCTTTAGTAGTTTAAGCGCTCAAATTAGAGACGGTCAATAAACGCCTGCGAATCATTACAGAGCGCAAGTTCAATCCGCAAATTTGTGATATCATCAGGGGAAATATTCCTATCCCTTGATGATCGACTGCGTATATCATGAACAGGTTCACCTCCTGAAACCTCAGAAAGAGACTGTGATGAATTTGTTGTATGCGCAGTTGCTTTCATTGATGCCTTCTCAGCGGTTTTCTCTACAGGAACCTCCGGATGCGCAATGCGATCAAGCATTCTCATGATAGCAGCATTATGCGTTGTGTCTTTAATTGCACTAACCTGTTTATCAGTTAGTAGGAAAATCTTGTTCTCAAAGTACATAATCGGTGACATACAGGTCGGACAATTTAAAACAATCACACATGCATTTGTGCTCAAGTAGATGTCAGATACCTGATGGCAATGCGGGCATTGTACTGTAAGAGACTTTACCATGCTTCCTCCCTCAAGGCGATCAGTTTGCCCGAATTTTTCCGCTCGAGCCATTTGCGTTATGCTGATCCTGTTTACCATCTTTTATATTTTCAGCACTGATCTAATTTTAGCATCAGAAGAAATTAATGTCAAGGAGATTACGATGTCTGATACTAATGAACTCAGCCTTTCTACTCTTGCGGAGCTTAAAAAAAATTTACATACACACTTGCAAAAGTCAAATAAAAAGCTTGAACGTCAGAAAGAGGAGCTCACCGATTCCCGAAAGCACACCTGGTTCACGCAGATTGGCGACTCTCTGATGGTACTCAGCACGAGTATCCAGAAACGCGGCAACCAATCGATCACCCTGCAAAATGTCCATACTCAGCTCCAAGAAGAGGTTACACTTAATCCGAAACTTGATATAAAGGAAAATGCTGAACTGTTCTTCAAAAAGGGGAAAAAGGGAAAAAGAGGGGCTGAAATAAGCGAAAAAAAGGTTGAAGCGACACAAGCAGAAATTGATTCATTACGCATTCTGCAAAGTAAGGCTGATGAACTTTTAAAGCAAAAAGATGATGCAGATCCCGTCTCACTTGAAAAGCTGATTTCTGAAATAAAAAATGCATTAGGCGAAACACAAAATCAGAATCAGGGCGATAGACAGAAAAAAAATGAGCCATCAGTCCCCTATCGTCATTACACCCTTGATGGTTGGGACATATATATCGGCAAAACAGATTCTCAAAATGATGAGCTCTCAATACACTTTGCCAGGCCATCAGACATATGGCTTCACGTAGCAGGACATGCCGGATCACATGTGGTAATACGCCGGCCAAAAAACGCAGAGCAACCACCAAAAGATGTCCTTGAAAAGGCAGCCATGATGGCTGTCTGGTTTTCCAAAGCAAAACATACATCATATTCAGAAGTGCACTATACAGAAGCCAGGTTTGTCCGGAAACGTCGTCATGCACCAGCCGGAGAAGTGATGATCGACCGTCATAAATCTATCCGAGTAAGTCCAAAATCTCCACAGGAGATCTTTCCGTCATCATTTTTAAGTGATGACTAAGAATTAATCAGAAAGGTGAGTTTTTTCTCTGGTCCGGGACTATTTGTTACGGAATGGACCTGAAATATTCTCTCATGCTTTCCGGTACCGGTTTGTGTATTGCTGCTGTGGCTTTTGAATCGGGAATATAGATCGTATTCGTGAAAGGATTATACTGTTCTTTTTTTGCGTAGATCAGTTCACCCCCTCCTGCAAGGCACCAGAAGATTGTATTTAACGATGGGAAGAATATACGGACGATGTTCAGCAATCATTTCAATGAATTTTGCCTCTTCATCCTCAGTTAAGTATCGATCCCGAGGTTTTTCAGGTTCCATTAAGAAACGCACATTAGTTATCTGGTTTTTGTCAATCAATTCAAGCCCGAGAGCGACGTTAAACGCGGCACGAACAATTCTTATCTGGCGATTAATCGTTGCAGCACTTTTAAAAACAAGTCCACCATTACGTACATGCATTGTTTTTTTAATAATACGTTGTTCCGCTTCGGTTTTTGTCCCGAAAAAGGTTTCCTGTTTATTGATGGGATAATCTTTTCCTTGAACACGGACACGGACCTTAATTTTCCATAAGTTTTGTCCGATTTTTGATATTGCCATACGGTAGAACCTTTCTACCGCATTACTTATACACGTTGATTAATATATCAAATTTATAGAAGTAAAAACACTACTTTTTTAGGGGTTTTTCTAAGTATATCCTTGCCCAATACGATTTTTTTTTAATTTCTTTAGATGATTGTTACGATTGGTTCTATGGTGATTGTGGTATCAATGATAGGAATCCTGTATCGCCTGATATGTAAACAAGTTACGCAAGGGTGCGATATAGTCTGATGCGTAAGATATCAAATAGTACGGATCTGGTGTAGAGTGGTTCACCATGGTTCCGGTACGGTAGGGTTGCGATCCCTTTGGCAGGAATCATTATAAAATCAAGCGCTGCCACCGTATGAAAATCGCTGTATCTCCGCGATGTACTTTTTTATTTCGTTAAATGTTACCTCTTTTGCAAATTTTTCTACCAATTCAATTGCTCTGATCATATTTCTTTTTTCGACTTTGAATTTTTCATCATTTACAGAACTTTCGGAAGAACACGTCAGTGTTCCTGCGATGCCTTTGATACCGTTGTTGACAAAATCATTCTCCTGGGATTGTTGCAGTGTATCAAGTAGTAACCCGCCTACACGGTGAAACCCTACTGATATACCGAGGAGTAGCAGGACCGTACGATATTCCTTTTCAAGAAACAGTTCAAAATTGTTCCTTGAAATTGCGGTGCGGATGATACGGTACATATTGACCAGACGCTTGACAAGACGAGGTGTTGTAAGTAGCGGTTGCAGTTCAAGGAGCATCACCAGTTCTTGTTCCTTAAACGTATCCGTTGCGATAAATTCTTCAATCTGCTTCTGGATTTCTTCACTTTGCTGTTTTGGTTGCAGCGATATAGGTTCTATATCGGAAGGGGTAATAGTCGGTAAATCAACATCAGCACTATTAGTAATAGGTGTTTTCTCAAGAACTGGTGATTGTATTTCTGTGGATGCTACAGTGGGACTTACCAGTATGTCCAAATCAAGTTTTTCAAGATTTACCGCTAAATCAACATTAACAATGCTTTTGACAAGGTCCTTAAAACCATCACACATCGGAGGAACATTAAAGGTAACCTGAAAAATCTTCTCAAGGTAGTTCTGAGGGCAGAACTCACGAAAGTCCTGTTGTGCACCCATATCTACTCCGGAGTTTGTATAAATTTTAGTCAGCGATCCCTCAAGCCAGCGATGATCCACGCCTGCTATAACCACAAAGTGTGGAAATGCCAGAAGCAGGTGTATTGCCTGAAGTACTTCAACGACATTTTGAGGTGGACACCGGTCAAGATCGTCAATATAGACAACGATACGGAAATTAATGTTGCCATTCGTTTGGTAATCCTTTAATATTTCTCCAAGACTGCTGAGATCTTTTCGTATTGTCGCAATCAGACTGAGATTGTCACCATATATCGGATTTGCAGTACATGAACGGATATGATCATATATTAAACCACCGGCTTCGAGTCGACTTAAAGCGATTGATGTTTCATCTATTTCTTTTTCAAGTTGTTTGATATCTGTTGTATAATGTTTTATTGCTTCTTGCTGTTCGGCTGTTGCTTTGGTAGTTTTTGTAACCAAGTCAGTTAGAATTGAGTATACCTTTTTTGTGGATTCCTGTAATTGTGTTATATCAATTTTATTTAGTTCAAAATGTAGTCTGATTTTTTTAATAGAAGATGTAACTGTAGGAATTATCGATGATACAAATGCAAGAGAAGGTGCAAGATAATGTATAGTAATGTGATTCTTTATTATTGGAAGATATGGTAATAACAAAAATAGAAGTAATGCACTTGCAAATGAAACGAGTAAGTATATCCATTTTTCCTTGATTGTCTGCAAAATAAAATGAATTATGCTAATTTTGGGTTTTGAAATAAGTTCTTTTGTAAGTTTTACAAAGGCATTCAATTTATCACTGGATGCTCCTTGAAGTTTGTTGTTTATAATTTTAAAAAGCTGCAATAGAACAATACCGGTTTTTCTGATCCGGATCTCATTTTCACATTTCTGACGTTGTGATTCGAGGTACCGTTTGGCATCCTGACTTGATGCAAGTTGCTGCTGAATATCCAACCGGCGTGATTCCAATAGTGATTTGTTCTCATCACATTCACTTTTAGCAATTCCTTCAAAAATGCCGCTTGCAAGACTGGCCCATATATTGGTGTCGATATAGTGCCAGGCATTGAAATCGACCGTGATGATTTTTTCCACTAATTTTTTGTTACCGCTTTTTATAAGATCCGTAAGTTTACTTTTTAGCTGTGCCATAAAAGAGGACTTTCCACTTCCCCAATTACCGAAAAGACCGATTGAGAGCGGCAACTTTGTCTCACGTGATGCAATTATCTTTGCAAAAGCATCAACATAGGTTGTAAAACCAAGAAGGTCATGTTCATTCGGTGTATCATCAACGGTTGAAACATATTCAGGTGGAATAGGTCGTTGTCTCTTCATAGGTGATTCATCAATGGTAACAACATTTTCAGACGGAATATCTGGTTGTATGTTAACACCTTTTTTTATCACTTTTAATGGTTCTTTACTGTTCGGTGAATATGGTTCTGATTGTGGCGGGTTATAAAACTCCTGGGTATTATTGATAAGTTCTTGAACCAGATTTTTATTAATTTTTCTTGATTGATTCTGGTGTAGAGATCAAGTATCCATTGCAGTCCAAGGTTTTGCAGAGTTTGGCTGATTTTTATCATCCCATCACGGTACCAACTAAATTCTTCACTGCCAAGAGGAAGTGTGTAAAAAGTATTAATCCCCTCAATACCCCTATCTTTTAAATAGTTATAGTCATTAAGGGTTGATTCTTCCAATTTTTTTCTGACAATAGTAAAGTCTATGCCTCCAACATGTTGAGCATCTTGGGCAGCAAAAACAGAGGTGATGGAAACAACAAAAAGGTCGAAATTGACACTGTTGGTAGCAAAGGCGGCAGCGATTGCGCAATATGCAGCAGTAGAGCGATCATATAATTCAGGCTCAGTTTTGTAAATATTGCATACTGCACTTGCAGCTTTTCTACTACTATTTTGAGTGTCCAAATGCGGATATGAATTAACTACTGCCCAGTAAATACCAGCCGCACAAGTGGTATAATACTTTTTTTGTTCATGAATTTGTACGTTATTCCAAATTAATAATGGAAATACCCGTAGAGCATTACGCGCTGCATAAGCAACCATACATTTCCTAGGTAATTTCTGGAGATCTTCTTTTCTTGGAAGCTCAATCTCTTCAGTATCATCGTTAACCATTTGGGCCCGCCTTGTCAAAAATTATGCTACTTATAGCAATATACTTTGCGGAAGTTTGAAGATCGAATTGATGGAATAGTATAATGGCTGTTAGTCTATAGTAGGCAAAACCCGGTTGCAAATTTTGGTATCATCCAATGTATACATTAGCCTACTTTAATTCAGCGCCGTAGTTTGGCCTTTGAACTTGACGAAATTGAAGATCTTCTCGAAAAAATTATAGACAAACATGAAGGGTCAATCAATATATCTAATTTAAAGAATCAGATTCTTCAAATCGACAATGCATTTAATGAAAAACAGATGGGGTTTAAAAATTTTACAAGCTTTATTGATTCTCTTGACTTTCTTAAACACGAAAAAGATATGGTGAGCTACAGACGACCATCTGTAGCCGCTACCAGTTATAAAACATTACTTAAAAGAAAAAATTGGGACTTTCTTCCAAAAACAATGTCAATAAATTGTATAAGGCATGTGACGGAATCCCAGTACTTCCCCGACAACAAATCGTTGATAAACTGGTGGCAAAAAATATTGAAGGAAACTCATCAAGTATCATCAGGAAATTTCTTAATATCCTTCACAAATCAAAACTTGCTAAAGTAAGCCAGATCATTGATGATGAAAAAACAATAGAAATTATTAAAACTAATGACTACATCCAAAAAATCGATCTCGCAATGCTCTCACGTTTACTTTCTGCGATAAATGAATCAAACAGCAAGATAGAAAAAGATGAACTGAAAAAACTATTATATGGGAACTATACCGATAAAGAATTTGAAAAAATTGTACGTGCAGCAAAAGAGAATGTGGTAAATAAAGATGACAATGACCATTGATTCGTTTTATTTAGGTTTGTCCCTGTGTTCCAGAGGTGCAGATGTCATTTGAAAATTTACGCAGGAGTATGTCGCCCCTTCAGGGCTTTAAAATTCATTGGGATGATTCAAACCGGAATGGTATATCTTACTCCTTCAGAGTATTATTTTGTGATAAATATTGTATTTCATAAAAAAGGTACCGCGGTTACAGTAAATTGATCAG
>JAAZBG010000150.1 GCA_012513915.1 Fibrobacter sp. | reverse complement strand
GTATGGGTGGGACGATGTACAAAATGGTGGTTCATCTTTTTTTATTCCATCATATGGCCCGGATTCAAATTTCACAAAATATATTGTCCCCTATGAGGGTATGGGTAAAGTTGTCCATATACAATTTGTCTCTGGAAATAAACGTGAAATCCCGTTCGCGGGAATCGGCTGCAAGAGTACATTGAATAATCAGAAATACTATATAAACCTGACTGAAATGACTGCCGTTTCGTTTTACATAAAAGGAAAAGGATCTGTAAGAATATCTTTCTCAAGCAAAAAGGTTGATGATTACACGGAAGGAAATAATTGGGGTGATTTGCAAAAGATTATTACTATTCCATCACAATGGCAACAAGTAACGATTCCAGTTGACGAGTTAACTCCAGCAGTTGGTTCTCAACAGCAGATAGATGGGTTAACATGGCTGGATGTAAGAGATTCTATTCGAGCCATACACTTTGAACCCATATTTCAAAATAATCTTGGCGATACTACTAATTTATGGCTTGACAATATTTATTTGCATGGAATTGGCGATTTCGACCTGAAATAGATAAATCAGGTTTATAGTGCGGATCAGACGATAGTTTTTTATCTCTTTCTGTATACATTTTCTAATAAGGAGAGCGGATTATGACCGCAAAATTCAGTTTCTTTAAAAAGGTTATGTATGCAGTTACAATATGTCTTTGCATTTCAACGAGCATTTTTTCGACAACATATACCGGAAACGTCAGGGACAGTAAAAGTGGAAATCCTGTCAAAGGTGTACGGGTTTCACTTGGGTATACAAATTATGTAGCAACTACAGATGAGAATGGCAATTTTACTTTGTCATTTGAAGATTCCATCAGAAAGGAGCAGAAAACCTTTTTATCAGAAAAAGTCGATCTGCAATTTACCGGAGGTAATGCTGTTTTAAATTTTAATGCAGCACCATCAGCAAAAAAAATCGGATTATTTGCATTAAACGGCAAAACTGTTTACTCGCAAACGATTGTGCCCGGGGAACCTGTTGTCAAAATGCCGTCACTTTCGAAGGGTATTTACATTTTAAAAATTGACCATCCCCAGAACCTGCAAACAGAATTCAGTATCAATCCGGTTGTAAACGGCAATTCACCTATGGTTGTTGCATCTATGTCAAGTATGCAGCAACAGATAGCCGGAGGAGTACTATCTAAAGAGCCCCTGCTCTTTAAACATGACACCTATTACCCGCACAGCATCGCAATGCCTGTATCCGTACATTCATTTGCAATATCCTTAAATCCTGATCCACGGGCATATATCTTCAATGAGCAAAAAATTTATTCATACAACTTTACCATTTCTAAAGATGATTCTTTAAAAATGGAGAGAGATGCACTACTGGAGAATTTTGTTCCTGCTCAATTCAAATTTAACGATTCGTCAATAGGACAGATTGGTATACGGTATAAAGGATCAGGTTATTCCCTGCCATTATGTTTTGATTCCCGGGGTGTAAGGTCATCTGATTGGAGATGTAAAAAAATATCATTCAAACTTAAATTCGATAAATATTCCGGTTCACAACGTTTTTTCTCAATGAAACGACTCAATCTGCATTCTTTATCTGGTGATCAGTCAAAAATGCATGATATTTTAAGCTATGGTTTATTCAGAGAAATGGGTATTATATCACCACGTGCAGCATTTGTAAAAGTCTTCATCAATTCAGTTTTTCAAGGACTTTTTCTCGCAGTTGAAGAGCCTGACAGCCGTTTTGCAGAATCAAGGTGGCCAGACGATCCTTATGGAAATCTATATAAAGAAAAATGGCCGGTAAATGATAGTAAAGAATATTACAAAGAAGGATTAGCAACTAACGAGAAACCAAAAGATAATGCAGATGTTTCAAAAATGATATCATTTTATAAAGCAATCAATAGAGCCACTGAATCAGACTTTGTCGAAAAAGTTTCAAAATTTATGAATTTCGATTATTTTCTCAGGTACATAGCTGTTGACAGGGCAATACATAATTGTGATGGCATGATGACATGGTATTATTCAAACAAAGGGAGCGGAAATCACAATTATTTCTTTTATGAAGAAACCATTGCGAATGGTAAAATCTGGCAGATCCCGTGGGATATGGATAATACTTTCTACAGACAGGATCCAATTGTTGACGAATTGGGAGCACCTGAATGGAATGTCAGACCACGTACTTGTGAACCAGTTAAAATATGGGGAGATAATCTTGCAATGCCCACCCACTGCGACAAATTAATAGGAATGACCGCAGATTTGCTTTGGGATGAGTACGTGAAAATTTGTGAGCAAATGCTTGCAACTCATTTCTCGGTACCTCACCTGACATCACGACTTGATTTCTATAAAGATCTGATAGATACAATCGTTCGTAAAGATCCTTATCTTAAAGATCCCTATAATGACTACAATTCCTGGTTGGGTAATGTTAATTACCTTCGTGAAAGTATACCCATAATGAATAGTACCTATGATAGTTATATTCACAAAAAAGCACCTTCAAATAAAAAAAATCAGTTTTGTCTACTGATTGCAATTACATCGTAAATTACCAGTTAAAATTTACAGTAGCAAGTAGCAAGTAGCAAGTAGCAAGTAGCACAAATCAGGATTTTGGCATTGCAGTGCTGTTACAGGGATTATAGTCTCTCGTTAAAAAACCTCAATAACAATCGTCTCACTCCTGATTCCGGTCCCCGTAACCTTTGCAGAGAGCGAATATTTTCCTTTTTGCATTTTCCATGACAGCTGGTAGGGATAGACTGTTTCCATGTATTCTTCATCGTTGACAAACCAGATTACCGATTTTGGTGAAGGAACCACACTGCATTTAATTTTCATGACACTTGACCCATCAGGCATTTCCGGGTCAATATAAAACCGGCTATTTGACTTTGGGGACACAATTTTAATATCATAGTTGTCAATTATTGTGTTGTCATTACAGTAAGGGCTGAACCTATCAGGCAATATTTCCAGCCCCTGTGAGCGTGCCCATTCCTGATACTGAGGATCAAGCACAATAAATCTCCGTAATTCCGACGGTGCGCTGCATCCCGGAGTAAGCGGGAGTTTATTTCTTTTGTCAACAGGAACCATTTGCTGAACAGTACTGAATTCCACCGGCTCAGTTCCCGGCTTGAAATACTCTGTTGTTGTGTATGGTGTAAATTTGTCAGCTTTTTTACCAGTCAGTTTGCAGATCTCTGCCGGAATATAACGCTCTGGTGGTTTGAACTGAATATCATTCAATCCGTCAATCTTATCCTTATGCAAATGCATCATGATTTCTTTTACTACCGCAGCACTACCCTCATAACCGCTCATATTTTTTGTCTGCGAAAAATCAGTATTGCCTGCCCATACACCAACGATATACGAATCACTGATCGCACAACACCAGGAATCCCGAAAGCCTTCAGATGTACCGGTCTTTACCGCAACAGCGAATGGATACTCCATATTGCCACCGCGGGGAAAAGATGGCAGCCGCGCAACAGGATCAGACAGGTACCGTTTAATCTGTTGAGCGATATCAGGTTCAATGATCTGGCGCCAAACTCTTGCAGAATCTTCGTCAGAACAAAATTCCCATACGAGATGCCTTTTTCTCCCATTGTCAGCAAGACACAGATATGCTTCACAAATCTGCTGAAGCGAGCAGTATAACCCGCCTATTGACAAACCAAGCCCGTAATAGTTGGCAAGACCGTTATTCTCTACCAGTCCAAGTGCAATGCATTTGTCATAAAACGCCGGTACACCCAGGGCTTTTAAAACCTCAACTGATGGAATATTGCGGCTATTAGCAAGTGCATTTTTGTAAAGAACAGGTCCCTGAAATTTTCTGTCAAAATTTTCGGGTATAAATGAATTTTTTCCTGTTCCGAAATCGAAACCAAGATCTGTCAATATGGTCGATGATGTATATCCGAGCCATTCCATACCCATTGCGTAAATAAATGGTTTAAGCAGACTCCCTGTAGATCTTGGAAGTGCAGCACAGTCTATCGCACCTCCGTGAGGGCTGTCATAATCTATTGAACCTATATACGAGAGTACATGTCCTGTTTTTATATCAACCACCATTGCAGATAGATTTTTTGCATATTGTTCATATAATTTGTAATACATTTTGTCAATAATAGCCATTACACTATCCTGTAAAGCATTATCCAGAGTGGTTCTAAGTACGCCTCCGTTCTGACTTGCAGTAATCTGTTTTCTGACTGCGTTTACATAGTGGTAATTCAGTTCACTTCGTATCTGCTTTGCAGGCTTACGGAACGATGCCAGTTCTGCAAGCGTTTCATCTCTTACCTGTTTTGAAATCCATCCATAATTACAGGTCCGGTTGATAATAAGTGATGCCCGCTTTTTGGCAAGAGAAACGCCCTTATCATAAAACAGGTTCATTCGTGATGGTGCTTTTGGTAGTGCAGCAAGTAAAGCAGCTTCGGCAAAGCTGATATCCCTGAGTGGTTTTTGAAAATAACGCTGTGATGCACACGCGGCACCTGAAATTCTGTTTCCATATGGCGCAACAGTAAAGTATTGTTTTAAAACCCGTTCACGCCCATAGAATAAGGTAAGACAAACTGCACTTACAGCATCATGAATTTTATAGTACCAGCCGCTGCTTCCACCATGCTGCAAACGCGCAACCTGCATCGCAATTGTTGATGCGCCTGAGTAACTGTTTTTACATATATAATTATTAATAAACGCACGACAGGCAGCATGAATATCGATACCGTAATGTTTGACAAATCTGCGATCTTCAGCTGCAAATGTTGCAAGACGTAAATTATCAGGAAGTGTATCATCAATTGTCCAGAATCCAAACTCCCCATTATCATTTTCAAGGGCAGCGATAAATCTATATGATCTATCAACAAGCAGGTCTGATGGCTGATAATCTTTCAGTCGGGAGTCGAACAAACCATGTATGGATGCGATAATAATAAAACAAAAAGGCAATGCTGCAAAGAGAAGTATTTGTGCCAACTTAATCTTGACATATTGCAACTGTACCATTTGAGCGCCCCCACCCTGGCTCAAAGCAGCCAGACCTCCCTCGCAGGAGGGTGGTATAATTGTTTAAAATTCAAACCAATATCTCCCTCCTGCGGGGGAGGTCGCGCTGCTTTGAGCGCGGGTGGAGGCGTTCAAATAGCATTGCTGCTATAGGTCATGTTTATGGTAACGAACTGGCGGTGGCGTTTCATTCTCTTACAATAACTTTAGCACCCGGACTGCATCCATAGGTTGACATTTCGTACATCATTTCAGCACGTGCTGATGGATGTGTAAATTCACCCTGCACTGTCGCTTTAACCCTGAAATAAAAATCATACGTGCCTGCATCCATATTCTCAAAATAAAACACCGCCTGATCATCCATATATGCCTGATACGTTCCCTCATTGGTAGTTGTCCCTGATGGACGCGCATCCTCGCCACTGGTTTCAAACCGTGGATTCATATACTCAAGACCTGCGGCAAAAGGAGCTGATACGGCAATGTAATTACAGTTTTTAGGAATCTGCACCTGCACATGTTCTTCAATGATATCTCCTGCTGAAACCGTTATGCTCATATTAGCACTGTCAAGCCATATCCGTTCCTCTTTTCCATCTGCGCCAGGAATTATAATTTCACGGCGAACGACGATACCTTTTTGTGAAGCCGGAGTTTTATATCCAGGTTCCTCAGGAATATAATGATGCGAATAACGGAGAAACAGTGGGTTGTTATCAGTTGATGAAACAATAGAGAGTCCTGCCTTGTCAGTATTCTGAATAGTTTTTGTCAATGCGCCGTTTTTTGCATTATAAACAAACTCATCCTGAACTTTATTACCTGTCAGTTTAACAGTCGTTTTACCCTTTCCATCCGGTTGTGCAATATAATCCCGTAATGCAAGCAGTGCAATACCATTTGCCTGTGTTGATCCCCAGCCGCCATCACCACCGAGGGTAACAAGTTCCTGTACCAGCAATGGTAATTTTGCCACGCGTTCAGAAGCATTACTGAATGCATGAATCATTGATGCAAGAGAGGTCATTTCTCCGGAATGAACCCTTGCCCCTATCCTGAATGATCGCTGTTGTAAACCGGCAAAAACCTCTTTTCCACCATCAAGTTTAAACACCGTCTGATCCCATAAACGTTTATTTAAATCTTTGATTTCAGTTCCGAATGCATTACTATTTTTGTAAAGCGCCCTAAGTACCCGCGACTGGCTTTGTACATCGACATCATTTGACTGCATTGCAAGTTCACGTGCATACCCCATATCAAGTTGTCCTGCGTTTGCAAGAGAAAGCAGCGCAACAGAGCGTTCATAATATTTGTATCCGTCAACAAAACCGCTGAAATCAGTTCTGAGTGATCGTTTCAGTGCATCTATCCCCTTTTTATGCATCTCTTCATCAAAGGGATAATTTGCTCCAGATGCATTTGCACGCTTGAGCTCTGTTAAAAAATCGATGACATATGCCGTTAAATAGGTATACCCGCTGCAACCAGGCCAATATCCAAAGTATCCTTCCTGATTTTGCGCACGCTGTAAATATTCAAGCGTTGATCCGATTGTTCGTTTGTAATTTTTTTCGGGAGCATCAAGGCCATATTTATCCCAGATATCCCTGTAGACAACACCGGGGTATACTCTACTTATCTGTTGTTCCGTACATCCATGCGGATATTTTACAAGGTAGTGCATACCTGCAACAACCTTGAGAATCGCCATCTGATCGCTGACTAACAGTTGACGATTAAGTGTACCAGGGCGGGCCTTCTCCTTTATTGCCGGAATGGTTACCGTTTTCCCCTGCTGAAGATCTGCAAACATGCTTTCTTCAACGGCAAATTTATCCGGTTTTACCGGTAGTGCAACACTAAAGGCATCTGATGCTTTATCGGACTCACGAGTTACCGCCATTTTGAAATAGACAGAATCGCTCAGCGGATTGCCAAGTGTATCATATTGGATGTTATTAACAACCATCTCAGCTTTAATCAAATATGGTTTAGCATTGTCAAGTTTACAATCACCATTCATCTCAGCGCCGGTATACCTGAGCCCTTTTATTTCAGACTGATATTTTGCTGAACCGCCAAGTCCCTCTACTACCCGAACAATACCACCCGCATTAATTTTATCTCCCGGACGCACGAATCGGGGCAGTGCAGGTTGAATGATAAGTGGCAGCCGTACCTTAACCTGTGATTTACCGGTACCGAATTTGTCACTTCCAGCAACAGCAACAGCACGTACTGCGAAATTTGTCAGATCATCCGACATTGTAAAGCTCACGACAGCCTGACCACTTTTGTCAACAACAAGATTCGGATTCCAGTAAGGTACAGTCTTGAAATTTTTCCTTACAGTAACCTTTCCAAACATATCCCCCTCTACCTCATTTCCATCACCTCCGGGTGCTTCCTGAATTCGCAGATCGCCGTAGACAAGGTTTCTGCTGTCTCTGATAGTAATATGCGATTTGACAGAAGATGTAAATGACGGCAACGGATTAAGCTGTTTTTCAGGAGCAAGAGCAAGCACAGCTTCATCAACCAGCCAGAACGCCACTTCTCCTCCAACCGGTCTGTCTCTTCCATCCCTGAGATTTACTGTCATGTCAATTTTTGATCCGGGTCTCACCATTGGTGGATGATCAATTGCGACTTTGAGAATATTATCTGTTTGTGCAACATTAATCCAGGTTGTATTTGCCACCGTCTGCGGAACGCCGGCATCAATATAAGAACCATCAGGAATTCTCTTCTCTGTACTTATACGTGGTCGCATCAGCAGAAAACTGACCGGAATAACCGGAGCCATCTCTTTTGTAATTGCAAGTGTAAATGTTCCCTGCCCATTGTTTATATCAACCCATTTATACTCGGGGACACCATCAGGCTTTTCTATGACCGCAAGTGCAGCTCCCCGCTGATAGGGACTTTTAAGCAGTATTTTTGCTTCTTTTCCAGGTTCATAATGCTGCTGATCAGGTACGGTCTCGAAAATGAGTTTATCACTTTTTTTCCAGGTAACGCCTTTATTCCCTGCAACAAACAGATCCGCTTTTACCGATTGCATACGTCCGAGTTTATCGCGGGCGCTTATCTCTAAAATGTAAACACCAGGCTCGTTATCGTAAAAATCCACAGATACCGGTTTTACTGTAGTTTCGATGGTTTTCTCTGCAATTGGTGCAACCGTTTCCTGAGTCATGTACTTTGGTTTACCGCGAGAGAAATCGGTTTCCTGTAAAAATGATGTCCACGAGACTTTTTTAAGCTGAACGTTTACTTTATGCTTTGCCTCAAAGGTTCCTTTTATTCCCAGGGTGATAATGTCGGCATGTATGGTTTTTGTTCCTGTTATATGACGACTTATTTTCATACCAAGTGCAAAAGGCGGCAGCGCAAGGAAGGTATGCCGGTCAGATACTGTCTGCTCATCAACATCAGTAACGGTCGCCTCACAGACATATTTCCTCGGATTGCCATTTGTTGCAGACTGAACATTCACACTCATGGTAGCGATTCCGTTATCATTTGTTATATCATTCTGTTCTATGACACCATTCTGGCTTTCCTCATTGACTGCACCATACCGGTTATCTGTTGACAATAAATAACCCGCTGCATTTTCGGGCGAATATGAATATGGATACGATACTACTCTCCAGGCAACATTCTGATTGACCACTTTCCCGCCTGCATAGTACGATGCTGCAAGGTTGATATTGACCGATCGGTCATTAGGCACTTTGTCAGGTCCTGTCAATCTGACTTCAAATTTAGGAATCCGGTATGCCTCAACAGCAAATGATGTCTGTGCAATTGACATCTCACCGCTGTTTTTTCGTATTGATGTCAACTCAACCTGATATTCTCCGGTAGGAAGATCTTTTTCTGTTACACTATCGTTAAAACTGTTCCATGCCGATAACTTGACAGGATAGGTATACTTCGCACCTGAAGGGCTTATGACATTGATATTATATGCATCTGCAGTTTCACTGTTTTCGATACGTCCCTGATAGAGCGATCTGACATACCCTTTAAGATAAATTGTCTCATTCGGACGGTAGATGGGCCGTTCTGAAAAAACAAATCCTTTTTCCCTTCTGTCACTACGCAAGTCATATCGGTCATTTGCAAGCCATCCAAGCCAGGAATTATCACCATTCCAGTGATTATTTGTAAATGATGGCGGCTGGACATTACTTCTCGTGTCAAGCACCAGGATATCATCATTATTTTTGATAGTTATTCTTTTTACCGAAAATGATTCAAATTTTTTCTTAAGTTCCGGTGTGTGCTCCATCAGATAACTGCCATCACTACCGGTAGTTCCTTTTGTAATGACTGTAAACCGGTCATTAGTTACACCTTCAATCCGGACTTCGGCATTCGAAACAGGTTTACCACTGGAATAGGATGTGACCACGAAGTTGACATGTGTCTTTGCTTCTATAGTACTGAGACATAAATCGCTAACCTGAATGCGTACATAAAAACGGGTACAGCTTCCATCAAGTGTCCGGAATCCTGCAAGATAGGTACCGGGTTTGTTATTGCCGGCAATTTTATCAAATATGGGACTAAAATCAATCGACTGAAACCTGGAAACGCCCTCTTTGTCAAGATCAATAACATCACTGTAATGAGGACTGCCAAGCATTTTTATATGGTTCCCTATTTCCCACGGATTGAGCGGCGATAAAATCTGCTCATTATTGACCGGTTCCTCACCGGGTCCCGGAGGTACTGCCGTTTCGTTAACTTCAACAGGTGAAAATGGATATGGCCAGAATGCTTTATGGAACGGATCGACCTTGTATACCCGCAGATCGATGCTTTTAACACCATTTACAAGAAGAGGAAAGTGTTTTGGCCCGAATCGTTCAACCAGCGCTGACGATAGCCCCCAGCGGATATACTGCTGATCTGCAGGCTGATAACAAAAGAAACTGCAGCGGTTGGTAAGCTGCAGCTTTCGGCCATCTTTGTCAACTACAGGAACCGGAGTAATTACAACATTATAAAGTTTTTCCTTCTCTGGTGTAAGTCGTATAACCAGCCGGTTACCATCAAGCGACCAATCCATTTTTTTTGGTGATGGAGAAAAGTTGACAAGACTCTTAACCTGCGATAATGAAAGTGATACTGGTGGTACAGTAAATTCCAGCACAATGGCACCATCCCCGGACAATCGAAGTGCCTGTTCCTTACCGTAAACAGAACCCAATGGATTCATGGTAAACTGATAATTCCAGGTACCTGCTTTTGCAATGGTAAATTCTTTCCGGGTATCGAAATAGTAAACCCGCTTGGCATCGGATAGAAGCGGGTCTGATGCCAGTTTAAGAATGGTTCTGACACGTAAACCATTTGCAAAAGGTTTTTTGAAAACAATCCAATACTGATAACTGTTTTTCGATGATTTTTCCGATTTTTTTATCGTAAATTCAGTTGACCCGTAAATACGCGGATTCGATCGTTCGATACCCGGCAGCTGATTAGTCTCAAATGTCAGTAATGTTGCCAGAACCTGAGGGTCAACCGGTTCACTGAATTCAAGCATTACGCGTGATACCGGATCAAGCCCGGTGCTTCCCGATGATGGATACACTGATTTGGGGGGCATTAAAAGCACTGTCAGTGTTTTTGACACACTCTGTACCTTGACAGTATAATTTTGCATCGGCTGCCATGGAACTGCGGGGCGAAATTCAATTGTCCTTGGATCAAGCCACCGGTACTCTCCCGGATGTGATGGCTTTAATGACAGGTATTGCCCGGGTTTGTCAAGGGGGCCGGCACCAGACGTGTTCATGTCACTTGAATACATTATTGTCAAGGGATCGTACTCACGCAGATAGCTTTGTGGCATTATCATTACCTGTGAGCTGTTGTTTTTTACCTGCTGTAAATCTGCTGATTTATAGTCGTATGGTTTCTGTTGTGCATATAAAACCGTACATAGCACCAGTAAACTACTGATTACATACACATATTTAACTGCACTACTGTCATTTTTCTTCATTACCTATCCTCTGCAAATCTATTACAAATGTCAATCTATCGTTTTAAACCGGCATACCGTTCTCACACAGTGTCATCGGACTGCAGGATTCTCCAAACTGCATTATCCATTTTCATCATCAGTATCCTCATATTGGACCTCATCACCCTGCAGATCATAATCTCCCTCACTATCACCCTCTGATCCCTCATCCATATTTTCATCAGAACTATCATCTGTATTTTCCTCTGATGAGTATGATGTACCTGTTGAGTTGGAAACGTTCATTCTCATCCAGGCTGGTTTTTGTTCAATAGCATCATTCTGGTTCACATTACTGAACTCAGGACGTTTCCCCTGAGCACCATTGATTATCCATTTGACAAGATTCTCCGGAGGTTCATCCGGTGGAGGCTCCTGACCAAAAAGATATACCGTACAATTTGTACCTTCCGCATCATACGGAACACCTAAACGCAGATAATATCTGCCATTGTCAAGATTCAGATACTGCTGTTTGCCCTGAGCGATTAAAATACCCAATGAATTAAACAGCGATGCAAGTACGGTTTCTTTATTCATCCGCAAACCGATACCATAATCAGATTTTTTTGTAATATCAAACCCGATAAGCCTGCTTTCCCCCGGTGTCAGATTACCATTAAACGGTTTTTTCTCTGACAAAATTTCAATAGACCTTATAAGCACATTCACCATCTGCCCATCACAGGTCGCACCATTTATTGCCCGTACTCCGATTGAATAGGTTCCCGGCACTAACGGGATATCCCAATTGAGTGAAGATTCCGATTCTGTATAATTAAGGGCAATGGTGTCTTTCATAAGTATTGCTGCTGATGATACCGGTAAGGATACATTCACATGTGCAGTATCAGTAATGGTAAACCTGATCCAGTTATCTGATGCGCGTAATCTGACCGCAGATGATTTTGTTATCTGCTTGATAGTTTTTCCCTGCAACGGATATCCCCACTTTGCAACACATATATCATGAATTGCATCAGATTTACTCAGACATAAACTGCTCCACCCTGCATCATGATGAATATCGAGATAACCACCCGGCCCTGCGGATGAGCCGTTCCCTATATTCTGCACAAGTATACCATCCTGTCGCACCCAGTCAACTCCGTTTATTGCACCCCGGTAAAACAAGAAGGATTTATCGTTTGCAGTACCAAGATGAAAACGGCTTGAGCCCTGATACAGGTTGTTACGTTCATACCCTTTGAATACTGTAATATCTGTATTGTTCTGTGGATCATTTTCAAATGATGCGATATTAAATTCTGCATTATTTGTTAATGCGATCAGATAAAGATCCCCGGACGCAGCATGTATCTCCTGTATTCCGGGATCTTCACCGGGAACATAGTACACAATCCGTTTTCCCTGATCATTTACAAACACTAAAGCATTGCCCCCCGGTATTGTCACCCGCATGCTTTCATTTTTAACTTTATAGACTCTTGCAGTTTGTTTTGCTGCTACCCAGTTTATTGCTCCTGCAGTTTTCTGCAGTTCATCCTGCAGCGTAACATTGTACCAGGATACTTTCGCTGAGGCTGTTGTGCCATCAAGCGGTGCAACAGCATTCCAGAATACCACTTTGTTGTTATCACCAGGCAATACAGCAACAGCGCAAGTACCATTACCAAACCAGTGTCCCTGATCAACGTTTTTACCACGAATGTTAAATACGTTTGATGTATTATTTGTAACAACTCCGGCAAATGGATGATAGCCATCCGTTTCTGCAATACAAAATCCAACCTGATTTTTCCCAGTTTCTGTTTCGAATATCGATGGCCGGTTGCCGTTAAATGCAACAGTAAACTGTCTGTTTTCACGAAGGACATCCGGTTCAAGTGAGACATCAAACCGTCCATCATTATCGAAATGCATTTCAATCCATGCATATTGTTCTGATGACGTAAACCTGTAACCATTCTCAACCGTAAACATCGTATCAAGTGACACCGAAACACCAATGCCGGATACCCCGTTCCTACCCTGCTTTGCAATGAAATTTCCTGGTGCAAATTTTTCAAGATCCACTTTAAACCAGGCACAATAGGTATCACCTGTTTTTATTACTTTTCCATCAAGACCGTTTTTTGCGTTTTTCCATGAAACCGATTTTGCTTCTGCATTGGTATATGTTACGGTTACCGATTCATCAACATTATCTTCCGACCATACACGCAACCGGTAACGGTTTTTCTTATCATACGGAACGGAGATAAACGGCGATTCACCCTGTTTTACCGCAACAGCAACCCAGTTTCCGTTATTGTTGCGCTCAATTGAGCATCCAAGCCGTGACTTTCCTTTACAATGTGCAGCAATGATATCACCCTTTTCCGAAGTGTTCAGTTCAATGATACCAATGTGACGGTTCAAATTGATAACAGAAGAAACCGGTTCGTTTACTGATGCACTCAATGGAGCAAGAAGCGTATCATACAACGCTCTCATGCTGATTGTTGTTGATGTAAAGCGGCTCTCAGCAGACTCCACTCTCAGAAAATATTTTCCCGGCTGAAGCATCTTTGAAATACCAAAATTCCAGTCACTATAGCTGTCATCATTTGATGCAATCACGACATTGGCAGTACTGTCAAGCAATACAGCGGATACATCAAGCGTACCCTGACTCGCGAATTCAACAACTCCTGTTTTACCAACACTAACGGCAATGGTCATCTTTCTATGTATAGTTCTGCTTAATCCCGGTAGCAATTCCGATGTTATAAACCCAATCTCAAGCGGTACATAATTCCCGTTTTTCCGGTGATGGACTTTAAGTGCATATACTCCGGCAGCGAGATTCATGGTTTGCCTGGCAACCGTAATGGCACTGTCTTTTCCGTCTTTATAAAGCAATGCAGAAAAATCGTTTGTAATTGTAAACTTTCCACGTACCGGTGCAGGGATATCCAGAATAAAGGTAACAGGTTCAACCGCACTATCCTTTGCACCCTTTTTAACAAAGTCATTCCATACCATCGATACCGGTTCGTTGATCCGCAACAGATGAGGTCCCTTTCCTTTCAGTTTCCCGGTAATTGTTACCGGTGTCAACCTGACATTACGCCGGCTCGCCTGCCCGGAAGGAAGCGAAATTACGGTATAATCACCCTTGTCAAGAGTTCCCTGAAATGTACTGTTATTTATAACCGGATCAATCGGCCATGATGTCTGATCCTCTATACGGAACGGGAAATTTCCCGACAATCCTGCATTCTCAATGGTGTATATCCCTTTTTTGTCAATGTTCATTGTATACCGGACACCGGAAAATTCCGGTACCGATGTCCTGTTCTCATACTCTTTTTGTATTTTGCCACCATCAATAAGGTCGCACTTCTGAACCGCGATACCGGTCCGTCCGGCAGACTGGTCAACCGTCGAAACAAGAAGCCGGTACTGACCACTCAATAGATAAGGCAGTATCAGAGCATTCTTTGCAACGCCATTACAACTCTGTGAAACGCTGAAATTTCCGAACCGGTCCTGTATGAGAATCGTTGTTGCAAGACGACCGGTTGTTTCCACTTTGTACAGTGATGGTTCTTTGACATTTAAAAACCATGTAACACTGCTGTTTCTTTCGATATCAGTAAAAACTTCCGAAGGAGCATCAAGGGTCTGGAACTTCGGTAGTGACGAAAGCTTCTCCTGTGAGTATACAGGTATTGTCGTTGAAATCAGTAATTCTCGCGGAATAGCCTTAAGATACAACTGTTTTGTAGTCTTTGATTCATTGACAAATTCAAACTGATACTCACCGGCATTTAATTCGGATGGTTTATCCATTTTTTTATTATCAACAGAAAACGCATATGATGCATTATTAATATCGGTTACTGACACCATCCGTGTACCTGTAAGTTTTATCCTGACTGTAATTTTCTGTAATGGCTCACAGGTAAAGCTCAATGGTTCATCAATGTTGAGCGGATACTTTTTTATATATCCGGCAAACAGTTCCGGTAACTGACTATTAATTACAAGCTGATATCGTCCTGATTGTGGTACCTGCACTGAGGGAAATTGCACTGCTGGTCGTGGCGGATCCCATTTTCGAAGACTATCCGGTGTCGCAAGCAACTCTTTTGTCGCCTTGACAACATTGCCAAGCAGTGACGATTTGCGGAGCATGATTGTTGCGATACCTTTTTTATCCGGTTCAATCTCAAGAATATGCATTCCTTTTGTCAGTTTTAATGTTTCCGTTTTCTCTTCAAACTCCGGCTTCTTAAAATTCTCAGGTGGTGTAATAAAATAACGGTACATTCTCCAGCGAAATGATGTCCCTCCGGGAACCATGGTGTAATCACCATCCTGATCAACCCAGATAAATGATGTCACTCTATCAAGCAGATTAAACCGCCGTTCAATTCCAAGACTACCGGAAATTGTATCACACATCATGGCGACAATCCGGTTATCTTTTGAGTCGATGATACAACCGCTTGCACCAATCTGATCTGCGAAATTACCGGTATGCAGTGATGCAATCCAGTATTGACCTGCTGAATTTATGGATCGTTGCGATTGCCCAATCGCCTGAAGTGAAAAAGGTTGTCCCGGTGTACCGGTTATTTTCACATATGCCCCGGCATTCTGATTGACGTTTAAAAGGAGTCTGTTTGATGCTCCTTTTGCGTGAATTGAATCTACAACAGATGTCACCAGTGAGGAAAAGTCATCTGTAAAGTAACCGGTTTCTGCGACCAACCGGTTTCGTACCGGCTCCTCCACAACGATTTTTGAAACACCGTTATCAATAGTTGTTAATACATACCCTTTAGGTGGTAGTACCATCTGTGATGTTGTATTTGGTTTAATTTTATCAAGCCCAAATTGTAAATATAACGGATGTTCCTTGCTTTCCAGAGCCCATTTATACCCTGATCCGCCATATGCGGCAACCATATACGTACCCGGTTGAAGCCGTGTGGACAGCGCAATACCGCTCAATGGTGTTTCTGCCTTTGGCCGTACAGTAAACTGCCGCCTGGTCGCCTCCCGAATCCATTCGCCATTCTGCCATATTTTCAGATCGGCAAGATTTCTACCTGATGCCTCTATGTAAACGGTACTGTCGGTACTTATATCAAACCAGAAACAGGCCTGCTGCATATCCTCAAGCGACAGTTTGTTCTCCTTACGCGGTACCAGCCATGATGCCGTATGTCCTTCAACATTTGTAAATGGCAATGACAGTATCTTTGATGTTGCTGTTGCTTTGGGATCTCCATTAATGATGATTTTATATTCACCGATTTCAAGAAAAAGGTCAATGCGGCCGTTACGCAGCCCCGCTTCGCCATCACTGCAAAAAATGCCATTTCGTTTATCAGCAACAGATATCGCGACCGGCTGGGTACCAGATGCCCTTATCGAATAACGTCCCCACTTTTTGACCGGAAGCAGCAGCGTCGATGTTCCCTTTGATGAGACTGTGGCGACAGCCGTATCACCCGTACTTGTACTCATTGTCTGAATCTGAGAAAATGAGCTGAAAAAACAACCGAGAAAACCTAACTGAAGTATCAGCAACCAGCAAAACTTTATTGTCATAAACTAAACCTGAAAATGGTGAATGTTCCGAGAATATAAATAATTGTTACCTTTTTTCAAGGTACCATTTACAAAACCATTGTTAAAATTTTTACAAATCAAAGATTTGTAGACCAGCAGCAATTTTTACAAGTAAAACAGCAGAAAATAGCTTAATTTATGGTTACAACACTAAATAGCAGAATGGAAGCCCCTATGAAATATGGAATCACTGTTTTTTTTATACTTTTGCTACTGAAAGCAGCATCATTTGGTTACAAAACCGAGAATGTGCATATTCTTATTATTGATGGTTCACGGTACAGCGAAACATTTGGTGATACGCTGCATCAGAATATTCCCTTTATCTGGAACAGTTTACGCCCGCAGGGTACAATTTATACCCGGTTCTATAATGATAGTCTCACGTACACAACCGCAGGCCACAATTCGATAATTTCCGGTACCTGGCAGAATATTCCCAATGATGGTTACCAGAGAGCCGATATGCCGACTCTGTTTGAATACTTCAGAAAGTACCGTGGAACTTCACAAACAGACAACTTTGTTATCCTTGGTAAAGATAAACTTAGCAACCTTTCCTACAGTTCGCACCCGCAATTCGGCAGCTCCTATGGAGCATCAGTTGCATATTCATCATCACAGTATAATGATACCATCACCTGGAAGAATCTTCAGGCAACAATAAAAGCATTTCACCCTAAATTGACAATCACTAATTTCAGCGGGGTTGACTACTGGGGCCACATGGGTGATTGGGAACAATATACCGGATCAATAAAGTTTGCAGACAGTGTTATTTATAAATTCTGGACAGATATCCAGAGTGATCCGGTTTATAAAGACAAAACGACTTTGATTGTTACCAATGATCATGGTCGTCATCTTACCAACTGGATGGATCATGGTTGCAGTTGTGATGGGTGCAGGCATATCATGCTTTTTATGATCGGACCTGATATACAACCAGCGTTGATTGACTCATCGCGACGATCACAGGTAGACATCGCTCCTACGGTTGCAGAACTACTTGACTTTGCAGTTCCGTTTTGCACGGGAAAATCTCTTCTGCCGTCACCCACACAAAATGTCCCGATCCTTCTGACACCGTCAAATGGTGATACCATACAGACCGATAGCGTTCGTTTCTCATGGAAATACCCGCTACAAACATCAGGCAACTACCATCTGGTCATCGCGAAGGACTCGCTGATGAAAACGATCATCTACTCGGATTCATCAATTACGACACAGGAACTGCTGTACACATTACCAGTCAGCAATCGGTCATACTGGTGGAAAGTACGTGCCAACAATCCGAAAACAGGATGGTCAGAATGGAGTCTGGTGAACAGGTTTTATGCAAGTTTCATTGCGTTTGCTCAACCAGCCCCTGCATTTTCGATTAATTTTTCCGAGGAAGGAAAAACCGGTAATGCAATGGTTATAAAATATACGCTTCCTGAAGAGAATACTGTTATCATCCGTATACATTCTATTGATGGTTCATTAGTCAGATCATACCCTGCGGGGCATCAAAAAGCAGCATACCATGAGATGGCTATTGACAAATCTAATTTATCCAAAGCGGTATATATACTTGATTTCAGTTCAGGAAATTATAAAGCTACATACCGTTTTGTCATTGATTGAGTGTTACCAGGCACCCAAACTGTACCACAAGTGCCCACCGACACAATGCCACCTGCAAACGGTATTTTTAAATCACAAGATCAATTACCACTCCCTTCTACTCATAGTCAACAGATAGTACTTCATTTCATGTGGACAACTTCAACAGAGTACCCTTTGATTTCAGCGTTGCAGAGACAATCCCATGCATTCTGCGATAGAATTAGCGGCCTCTCCGGCATCAAAAGTCCTTGCTTCCAGCCGAATGCCTGCTTTGTTGTTAACATGTCACCAGAATTCCAACTATTTCGTGAAACAGTTATTTCAGATATTAGGTTCAACCCAAGCACATGCTTATCACATACATATCTTTCAGCATCTTCAAAATTGAATGGGTCAGTACCTGCAATTGTGGGACTTATTATTTCAAGAGGTTGTGAATCTATTTGTAATTGATACCAAGTATCAACGAGTGTTGGTTTTCTTCCCTTCTGATAAACATCACTGAAAACAGCACCGCTTAACTTGGCATCTTCCCAAGCCTGCTTAAATTGGCTTGAAACAATTACCTCACCAGCTATCGTTTTTGCAATATCGACATGCATTTTAATTTGCTTCAAATCAAGCGTCAAAGCGTTCATTTGAGTACGACCCACACCACACCGAATACACGCATTGCTTTCATCGTAAAGGGTTCCACATTCTTCACCAGCTGGTTCAAAAACTTTCCCTATTTGGACATACAAGAGTTCTGATTGACAAAGTTCTTCTCTTTTGTATTCTCGTTTAATTATCCATGCTGTAAAGAATGCATCACCTTTTTTATGATACTTTTTTTCGATCTCGCCGATATATGCAACCATCTTATCACCCAAAGGCAGTATAATCTTCCTTACACTATAAATGGCGTGCTTCCAAAGCGACCTGACTTTTTGTTCCCACAGTATAGTTCATTTTTGGAGTTATGAATGTAAAATTATCTGCCATATCAACATCGTTCGTTTCGTCGCAAAACACTTTAAGAGTCATTTCATTATCAAAATGCAGTTGTAAATCAATGGCGGGCATAAATACTTCGACAGACACTATTCTTTGATTGATAAGTTCCTTAAGGCCAGATAACATAACACCACCTTCTTCATTTGAATCTTTTGAGCTACAAATTACCGCTATTGAACTATCTAATCTCCAACTACAATCGATCAATAAACCATATTCGCATTGGTATTGACGCTGCTCTTCTGTTAAATATGGGTTAGTTAAAGGTTTTTTTCTTTGTATTTTCCCCCCAATATCAATAGCAACAGCAGAACCTGTACCTTTGCCAGCAACGACACTCCAACATTTTTTTTCAACCATTTGACATAAAATGTTTTGTATTTCGTCCATTATATTTACCAATTTCCTTTTACACGCCCTAATATTTTCACTAAAAGCTGGTACTGTTTCACTACCTGAAACAACATTCTTTTCAAAGAGCCAATAATATTATTGAGTAGAAACAGTTATCTAAGAATTTTTACTATTTCAGCGACTAAAACAATTCCGCAGATGGCACCCACCACAATCTGCCCAATGGATAGTATTCGTATTGGATAACTTTTCTTTCCACGTAACCCTTGTAAACCCCAAAGTATCCCGCCAACCATAACTATAAAAAGAAATAGAATTGTTCCCATATTTACTCGTTTGCCTGAAAAATATTAGTTCCTATTGTGCCAACACCACCAATAGCCGCAGCACCTTGTTGGTATGACCTCACTGACGCTGTTTTTAAAGCACCACGATGTCCTTTTGCGTAATACTTCATTGCCTTTTGACTATATTTTGCTGCATCATAAACACCTGCAACAGCCTTTCCAGCCCCAAATGTTCCAACTGTCAAGGCTGCATTTACCCCAACATGCATTCCACTTTCATAGCCCAATCCATATTCTACTGCATCAATTGCAATACCTGCTATGTCTGATACTGCAAGAACGGTAGCACCTGCCGCAAGAGTCGGAGGTGTTGGTATAAGCATCAACCCAAAACCAACAACACTGGCCATGTCACTAACATCACCTGCGATGCTTAACCCTGTTCGTAATGCACCACTCTGTGAACACAACCCGCTAGGATCCACGAACACCACCGGATTATTCCCCGCATAAGAATACAGCGTCAAATCCCCGCCACTCAGCCCGATAGGATCTTCCGATAAAAACCGTCCGTTAGTCGGATCATAATACCTCGCATTCATGTAATATAATCCATTGGGTTCACGAAGAATACCGTATTCTCCAGCAAAACCGACAGGAATATCGCAGACTGGATTGACGATCGCCGTATTTGTCAATGTCACATAAATAATTAATTCTTACATACGGGAAGGTCACCCATATGGAAAAACCTCTTCAAATCTAACTACATCGGCTCGATTTGAAAATACCGAAAAGAATCTCTAAACATTTTTCGTAGTGAAGTTTTTCATAAAAGTACCTAAATTTCACTTGAATCGACATTATCTCAAAAAATTAATCGAACTAGGATTAATTTAAAAGTAAGGTTTTACATAACACTCAATGTAAATACAACGTTCATACTCCCAATTATTTTCATAAGCTTCTTTGTTTCTAAAAATCCGAAAATATGAAATTATTTCTCTGTTCATCGTGTCAACATTCGGAATCAAAAGTGGCACCTTGTATTCTTCAACAATTTCTAATAACTTTAATGATTCTCGACTTTGTAAGTACAATAAAGGAGGTTCATCGGACAAGTTTGCCTCACAGTTATGCCAACCTACTATTGAAAAATCTATTCTTTCGATAGGGTTAAGGGGTATCACAACTATTGGCATGATTGATTTTAGAACATCAACTTTCATTGTGTTAATTAAAATTGTATAAGCCTCTAAAACCTGATTCACGATATTCTTTGAATCATATATTCCTTTAAGTAATTCATCAAAATGCACTGAAATTGGGTTATTCATTCCAACATTGCCTACATTATCCATCAAAAATTTATTGATTATAATTTTTAACTTTTCCATATCATTATCTTTCTTCATGGGAGTGTCCATCCTGCATCTTTCAGCCATTTTTTGGCCGCATTAGGAATTTTTGATTCACCATGCTTCCATGTTCCATTTTTATTTAAAGCTGCACCATTATCAAAGTGAACATGAGTTTGTTCACCTTTAATTTTCCCTACATCAACTCGGATCAAACCATTTGGTGCACTATTATTTTTTATCATTTTGTTCATTTGGTTGGGGCTAATACCACCATAAACCATCGTACCTACAGATGCTACATCCGAAATGGCATGCAAAACTTTTAGAGTATTCTGAGCTCCAGGTGTATTGATAGTACCAGTGGCATCAAAAATTAGATAAGCAATTGCACCTGCGGTTGAGTTCACTCCGCTTCCACTTCCCTGCGAACACAACCCACTCGGATCCACAAACACCACCGGATTATTCCCCGCATAGGAATACAGCGTCAAATCCCCGCCACTCAGCCCGATAGGATCTTCCGATAAAAACCGTCCGTTAGTCGGATCATAATACCGGGCGTTCATGTAATATAATCCATTGGGTTCACGAAGAATACCGTATTCTCCAGCAAAACCGACTGGAACATCGCAGACGGGATTGACAATCGTCCTCTCAATCACTTCACCAAACGGAGTATATGAAAACTTCGCAGCAACAGCTCCTGTACCATCCGTAATAGCGACCATGTTTCCCGACATGTCGTAATGGCATGCAAAGAAACCTGTTCCCGGAACGTAAAACCCTATAAGCCCGTGGCCATAAATATAATATCGGGTGATAACGTTAGCAGAATCTGCTTCCGCAAGAATCCTGCTGCTGCCTCCGTAGATATATTTTGTTGTAACACCGTTGCGGACTGCTTTTACACGATGCCCTGATTCGTCATACGTATAAAGATACGTGTATCCCGACCCAACAACGGTATCCAATTGATACCTTGCATTGAATGTGTAAGTTTGAGCTCCTCTGGCAGTTGTCTGGCCTTCAAAATCGTAGGTGATACTTGTACCACCAAATGATGTGAGTCGGGTTCCGAGACTGTCATAAGCATAAGCAATATTGCTTATAGCCGCGACAGACGAATCCGTGAAATTCCCGGTAATTCTCACAGGATAACCCGATTCATCGAGTATGGCATGATAGTTAGCGAATGTGTCTGCCATATCACTATGAATCAAATCGTTCATTCTTCCGGCACCGTCGTATTGGTATGCTGTTTTATTGCCATTAACAAATTGAGTGCTGGTGATTAGTCCTGATGCATCATAATCGTACGATGCCAGAATGTTTTTCAGGGAATCCTGAACGTTCTTCAATCGTCCAAGAGTGTCGTAAGTATATGTGATACTGAAATTTGCCGGATAGATCAGCTTTTTCAGTTGGCCATCAGGGTAGAACTGGTTTGCTACGGTAAAACCCTGTATGTCGGTTGTACTTGTAACCCTGCCGTTTGTGTCATACTGAAAAGTGGCCGTAGTACTACCGTCTGATACGGATACAAGCTGATCGAGATTGTTATAGGTACAAACAGTCTTGTGTCCATCAGAGTAGGTGATACTGTCTGTTTTTCCAGATGGAGTATAATAGATAGTTGTCTGTTTGTTATTTCTGTCCGTTTCCTGAAATGGTAAGCCATTCTGATAATAAGTGATATATGTCTTTTTTCCCAAAGCATCTTCTGTCCGTGTGGTTAAACCACGTTTATCCACTGTATCAGTAACCGATGCGTTTAACGGGTCCGTTACTTTTGTCATCACACCAAAAGAATTATACTCATATTTTATTGCAGGGTCATTACCATATTGTGTACTTGTTTTATTACCCTTTGCATCATAACAATAACTTGTTACAACACCTTTTGGATTGGTTGCTGTTTGTAACAAACCATTACTAAAATAGGTATAGCTTGTAGTAATGGGACTATTGTTGTCCGGATAAACTGTCTGTTTAATCAGGTGACGTTTTGAATCATAAAACATACTGTCCTTGCGTCCCATCGCATCGGTCTTTTCAATCAGATTAAAATTTGTATCATATTTGAAAGTAGCCTTATTGATGGAATCTCTTGATGTTTCCAATAAATTATTATTTCCGTCATAGACAAAAATAGTTTTTCTTCCGCACGGATCCGTACTTGCAATCGTATGGTTTTCACCATCGTATTCCTGTGTGGAACTGTTCCCGAGGGGGTCGGTCGTAGATACGGATCGACCTTTGTAATCAAAATTGTAAACAGTCTGATATCCAGCACCGTTTTCCAGTATGTTTCTATATCCTGAAATGAAGAACTTACTGGTGTCGAGTGCACCACTCTGTAATGGACTTATTTGCCGTGATACTTTATCTCCATCATAGATATTTGTCACATTGACAATGTTGAGAGGGTCTATTTTAGTCAGAATCCTGTGCAGACTATCATAGGTATAAGTCCAGGCATTATTTTCGGCATCCCTGAATGTTATTAGATTCCCTGTTGTATCGTATGCATAGCCAACAGCCCTCCTGGAAATCGGGTCGGTTACAGTTGTTAGCAAACCGTCAGAGTAATCGAATGTAAATCCGTGTCCGTAATCATCATATACTTTTTTAAGTTTTCTCAACAAGTCATATTCAAATTGTGTTTTATTCCCGTCAATATCAGTTATTTTCTTGATCTTGTTGCTACTGTTGAATTCGTATTTTGTGCCGGAACGCTCGGTCATGGTATACGTTCCGCTGGGATTTTTTGTTAATTGTGCGTTTATGCCTGGTGGCGGGTTGTAGCTTTCATCACTATCCCTTATAAATTCTATAGTTTTACTTCCAAAGGAAATGGTAACGGAATTATTGAGTAACTGGTCGACAGCCCAATTGGCGATGATGGATCTTGTCACCCAGTTTCTGGCATCATTTGCGGACGCCATGAGTTTAGCGCTGGAATAAATCGCAACGATTAGTGGAACTGCATCTATTGCCCTTCTGCTGCCCATTACGGCATCACTGTTGCTGCTAACGGATAATTTTATGTTATAATTGTGAGTCCAACCGTACCCTAACATGGTTTTTTCCAGGTTTTTATTACTTGAATACTGCCGTGTAAATGCCATTGGAAAACTACCTGCAGAAGCAAGGTCTGTATTGTTGTCGGTAAAAGCTCCACCAGCCATTTCAACCGGATCCTTTGCAGTAGGAGTTGATATGGTTGAAATTTGGTTATAAGAAGTTTTTGGCACACTGCAATTAAAGGTAGAATAGCTTATATCTTGATGAACATACGTCGCGTCAATCTGCGCTTTGGGAACCATCGAATAACCACCATTCAAACCTCCTGCAATTATGTAATACGAACTTCCAATCGCAGCATTATACGCTGCATAAACCGGCACGGACCTTGAACTCCCAATTGCTATTGAAGAATCTTGAGGAACAATCAGTTGATAGTTTAAGTCAAGATATTGTTTAAATTGCCCTGGATTTTGACCACTGCCTAAATATTCTGCACTGTATTTTAAAAGATTATTATTTTTCAGATAATTCAGTTGACTTACTGAGCCAATATAATAAATTTTCTTACCATTGGCGTTGGTGATTTCAAGTCCTTTTGAGGTAGAAATACCTGCATTCAAAGAACCTGAAGTTTGATCAATTGTCTCATGTTCGAGCGCACTGGTAACCATGGACATTGCCGTTAAGGTATTTTTTTGTTCAACGCTAAGTGTATCACTCGTCCGTGAATAGCTTCCGGGCATTAGTTTAAAATCGACAAAATAACCAGAATTGTTCTGTCCTGCAACCCCAAAGAAATATTGAGGAAAGAATCTGAAATCAAATAGCTTATCACCAACCTGAAATGTTCGCAGGCAGGAACGGATGTATCTTTGCCCTATTGAATGCAACGTTTCTCCAAGAACATCCTCAGATGTCAGTGTTTTTCCTTCAGCAATATACTGAGCAATCCGTTTCTGATGCTTCATCAAACGCTCGGTTGAATGAGTAACTCCTTGGAAATTGCAAACAATTGCATACATTCCAGGTGCAGCAACAGGAGTCTCCAATACTTTACCTTCCCCAAAAGAAGGAAAGTTATAGGTCACTTTAAGTTTACTATTAGTTGTGTTTGTACCTGTTGCAACAATTGCACCATCAAGTCGTAAAATTATATTTTTTAATGAATCACAAGTAAGTGTAAGTCTCTGTCCTTCAATGTCGGGATTGTTTTTCTGCCAGGAGATAGTGCCACAGACAACTTGCAAGTTTGAAACCATATTTGAAGGAAATGAGTCATATTCGATCGTACTGCTTACTACAGGGTAAGGCAGCGAATCATGATTACTTATCGGTGCCAATGGTTCATTAACCATTGTACGGGCTCCCAGAATATCAGAGATGTCAGTATTGGGATACTGTGTTTTTAAAACATTTGTCAGATTGGTCGAATATGTTTCAAGAACATTGACCAGTGCAGAATCATCGATATCTTTTACATAACCCACTCCGCCGTCATTGCCAGTAGTCCCAAAATTTGAAAGATTATTTATAGTAAATTGCATGGCATTTCCAATATCGATTTTGGAATTTGTTCTGTACGCTTTAAGTGCCGGATCGAAATAATACGTCTGCCCATTAACAATTACCTTTACCCAGACACGCAGGACTGCACCACTATTGCGTGGCGGCATTCGTGCAGAAATAAGACCATCGATTGCACTTGGTGTATTAGGAACACCAAACCAGTTAGCAAGGATAGTATCAGGTATCAGCATATATCCCATGACATACCGTGTATTTGTTGTTGTAAAACCACTTTCGCGTAACAGTGCAATCATTAATGATGCCTGGTCAAAATCATTACCGCAGCCGTCCAGATATGTTCCTGTCGGCCCTTTAACTGCATTCCAGTATGGTACATAATCAATATGGTTTTTGACATAATCATAGATCAGACATGGGTCACCCTTTAAAGACCTCGCTAACTCCCTGATTTCATCGGATGCTCCAAAGCAAATTGTGAAAAGTAATAAAATGCCTGGAATTACAAATTTAAATTTCGATTTTAATTTCCTGTGTATCAGTTCCACGATATTTTCTTTCTGAATGATATTTAAATTTCCGTGATGATTAATGAGACAAAAAGATTGTTATCATCAGTATTTCAAGCTTGCCGTTTTTGAGCTTAACCTGTTACCCTTGACATCATAACTGTACATAACATCATAAACCAACGATTTATCTGAAATCTTAATTGACCTTGTCAGACGCCCGTTCTGGTCATAGTAATTTGTAATGCCTGGCACTGGTTTCTGAGAAGTATCCACAGGACAAACAACAACCTGCAATCTATCCTCACTTTCGGGACAGTCTCCCGCAAGGCAAATTGTATCTGAAAGGTCATAATATGCATGAACATATATTTCTATTGTGTCACCGTTAGATGCGGCTGGTAAGGAATAAACTTTTATCGGGTTATGACCTGCATACAATTTAACTCTATTTGATATTCCATTTGTATCAAATGAGAGTTTATTAGTAAATCCAGGTGGTATGGAAGCCACAACAGAATCATAAGCACCCAGTAATCCGGCCCCTATAGTAACGCAGAATGCGGTAATTGAATCCGTTGCAACAAAAACATAACTAATTTTTGGATAATTGCCAGTTGACCTGTTTCTCCAATCATCAAATTTATAAATCGCCCCAAAATAAGGTGCAAAAGCGACCTCCCCTATAGAATTAACCTGGTGAGGAGTGGTCCAGGTGACATTACCGGATTCATCACCTGTAAAGTCATCATCTTTACAGGATAAATTCAGGATAAAGAAAGGAATAATTACGAAAATTATCAATAATAACTTGAATATATGCATTTTTTTACTCCGTTTTTCATTTAAATTGACTGCGTGGTACTCTGTAAGTAATACGTGAATTTTCATTTGTATATACAACATATGCCCATGGATTATTATAGCCATGTAAGAGTGGATCACCTGTAAATATTACTTTCTTACCACTATACGCAGGCGTCATTGACTGAAAAACAAGTAAACCGTTTTCTTCACCAATTTTAAACAATCTGATTTCTTGCTCACCAGCGAGGTTGTTGCCAATAGAATCTGTAGGTGTAATATAAGCTTTGATAGTAGATTTTCTATTTGTATAATCGTTTTTTTCGATATAAGCACGTATCACTCTGTGATATCT
>JAAZBG010000014.1 GCA_012513915.1 Fibrobacter sp. | reverse complement strand
TACTTCTAATGGCCACCCAGTGTGCTTTGGTCCTGCCGCGACAAAATTAACTATTAAAAGTGTTATGCAGATTCCATACAACAGAATTTTTGATTTCATTAAATAAATCTCCCAATTTTATCGTTTAATTATTATTATCTAAACGGTATACCTTTTGATTACAGTATAAACACAGCCCTGAATAAATTTCAATATTTTTGTCTTTTTTTTTTAAAACCCAATAAATCGTTTTATACAGCTATAAAGAATCAATATCAATGTAAGGCAGAATAAACAATTATTTACATGATCCATAGTCTGTAAATATTGTATATTTTAATAATTTATGGAATAAATCGTTATCGCCACAAACAGATCATAAAAAAGCGGTAATAATTAAGTACAATTTTTAACGATTGTTATACCTCATAATTATTATGCAGAAAGACCAAATACAGAATATTCAGCAACTGAATGCAGACAGCTTCTTTTTTTTAAAAGTGCGTAATATGTTTCAGTATTTTAAAACTCAGCACTTTTCTTTCTGGCTGATATGTGCATATATTTTCTTCGAATACTCCCGTCCACAATCAATTTTCCCGGTTATTGATGTTCTTCCATGGACGCAGTTTTTTCTTATCGGGGCGCTTATTGGTACATTTCTTGATAGCTCCGTACGTTGGGTATCAAGCCGGGCTAACATATTGTTGATAATATTTGCGATAGCAATTTTTCTATCAAGCTTATTCGCATTTTATCCGGAAATTTCCAGGAAAAATTATATAAATTTTTTCAACTGGTTTGTTATTTACTTTCTAATTATAACTATAGTAAACACCAGAGAACGTTTTTATATTTTTCAGATGATTTTCATTTTATCGTCGCTAAAAATTGCTATGGGAACTTCAATTATATGGGCAAAACGGGGTTTTACTTTTACCGCATGGGGATTACAAGGTCCACCTGGATTTTTTTGCAACTCAGGCGAACTGACAATTTTAATGCTGACACTTTTTCCACTCGCGTTTTTTTTATTAACATATAAAAAAAATCATATCAATACATTTGAGAAAATTATACTGATCAGTTGTGTGTGTTGTCCTCTGCTTACAATACTTGGTGGAAGCAGCAGAGGATCACAAGTCGCAATGGCGGCAACATTGATTTTTATGTTTAGAAAAAAGGTGTTTAAAATAAAATATATTGTTTTATTAGTTGTCATCATTCTTGCTGTGAACAAGTTGCTACCCGAAGAACAAAAAAACCGTTTTCAAAATGCCGGTTCAGATAATACTTCAATTCAAAGGAAATTGTATTGGAAACATGGCCGCGAAATGATAGCAGAACATCCTGTTATAGGAGTCGGTTATTTCAATTTTGCACCTTACTACCAGAAGCATTATTCATACGATTTGTTAGGTAGTAGGGGAACCGCACAACTTCCTCATAATATTTTTATTCAGGTTGGAACTGACGCCGGCTTTATGGGGCTAATTCCTTTCAGTCTGCTGCTCCTTTACGCACTTATTACTCCAATAGTATATAATAGACGATACAGCAAAAACAATGACGATTGGCTTGTTCTCAGTATGGTTGGTGCCGGTTATGGAATTTTTGGATTTATTATAGCCGGGCAGTTTGTTACAGTGGCGTACTACCCGTTTTTATGGATAGGGCTATCATTCATTGTTTCTGCCAAAAATATTTTACAGAAAGAATATTCTTTTTTACAGATACACCAGAATTCGATGCAATCTCAAAATGGTAACGAATAATAATACAAGATGTTTCCAATGTGGTGTCAGTAATGAATAAAAATACGACAATACTTGTTCTTGATGGTGAAACCAGAGCTGCGCTCGCAGTAGTGCGTTCTCTTGGTCGTGCCGGACTTAAGGTAATTGTCGCCAGTGAATATCCACAATCTCTTTCAGGTACATCACGGTTCTGTTACAACGCAGCTGTATATCCTTCTCCTTTTGACAATATCCAACAATTTGTCGAAACAGTTTCTGATTTGATTATAAAGGAAAATGTCGGTGTTCTTATTCCGATTACAGATGCTACAGCTTGTGCTACTTTGAAATATCAATCAAAATTATCCAACCTGTCAATAATTCCAATGGTTTCTTTCGAAACCTATTGGAAAGCGTCAGATAAAATATCACTTATGAAAACAGCAGCACAACTAAATATTCCTTTCCCGTCAACTACGTTCATCGATCCAACATCCAGGCAATCTATTGAAGATCATCTGTCAACACTGTCGTTTCCAATAATTGTTAAACCCCGTGCATCAATTCTGTATTCTAATAATAAAATGAAAAAAACCGGCGTTAGATTTGCCTCCAACAAGGAAGAATTAATTCAAATACTTAGTAACGATGAATCATTTACTGTACCATATATGCTTCAGGAGGTTATTGCTGGCGATGGTATTGGTATATTTGCTTTTTGTAATAAAGGCGAAATTCTTTCTGAATTTAGCCATAAAAGAATCAGGGAAAAACCTCCCTATGGTGGCGTAAGTGTTGTATGCGAGAGTATACAACCAGATCCAATAGCACTGGAGTCGTCTAAAAAACTGCTTAAGGAGCTCAATTGGAGCGGAGTAGCAATGGTTGAATTTAAAAGAGATTCTAAAAAAAATAATACTCCAATGCTAATGGAGATTAATGCTCGTTTTTGGGGATCATTGCAACTTGCTATTGATGCTGGTGTTAATTTCCCGCTTTACCTTTATAATTTATCTCAAAAAGCCGACATTCCCAAAATCAATACATTCAAGCCAGCAAGAAGTCGATGGCTGCTTGGCGATCTTGATCATCTTATTATTCGACTTAAATCACCAATGAATCATCCCCGATATCCACAAAGTTTGAAGAATAAGCTCCATGCAATTATTATTTTCTTTATGGAATTTCTGAAGGGAAGTAAAATTGAAGAACTCAGGTATAATGATGTAAAACCATTTTGGTACGCAATTAAACAATGGATAAAATCAGGCCTGCATTAATCAATTTAGAATTATGGAAATAAATAATAAAAAGTGTACCGTGTGCCATCTTGTTTCAGGCGATCTATGGGCTGGTGCAGAGGTCATGGCATTTCACCTTATACGAACTATGGCTGATTCCAATTCAATTTCAGTTTCAGCTATCATTTTCAACAATGGGCGATTGGCTGATGAACTTAAAAATGCAGGTGTTGATGTAACCGTTTTTGAAGAAAGCAGGTATTCATTCCCGGTTTTAGTATATAAGGTTTTTAGAAAACTACGCTCGAAAAAAATTGATCTTATTCATTCACACCGCCAAAAAGAGAATATACTCGCATTGATTGTTTCCGTTCTTCTCAGGAATACCGGTCTTGTTTCCACGTTACACGGAATGCCGGAAAACCCTTCTACAAAATTGACAATTCACTCGATCATCAGAAAACTCAATTTTTTTCTTCTTTCACGTTTTTTCAGTTGTACAGTTGCTGTTTCAAATGATATTCGCGACATCTTGATAAATCGTGGCTTCTCAAAGCGAAAAATTATTACAATTCACAATGGAATACCATTACCGTCTTTTGACACTGATAGTAAAAAAGATACATCACGTTCATTTACCATCGGTACTGCAGGTCGTCTTGTACCTGTAAAAGATTTTGGGCTCTTTATTGACATAGCATTTTTTCTGCGTAACCATCAAAATATACACTTTTTGCTTGCAGGAGATGGCCCGCTTGAACAAGACCTGAGATGTAAAGTCTCTGAGCTTGGTTTGAATAATTTCTCGTTTAGTGGGAAAATTGATGATATGAATTTATTTTACAAACAAATTGATATTTTCATGAACACCTCAATTCACGAAGGTATACCAATGACAATTCTTGAGGCAATGAGCCGCGGAATACCAGTTATTGCACCATGCGTAGGAGGTCTTCCCGAAATTATTGAAAATGGTGTTGACGGGTTTCTTATACAAAAACGCAATCTGATGCATTATGCAGGAAAGAGTATGCTATTGTCAAACGATTTAGCAGTTTATCAGATAATGGCACAGGCTGCACAAGAAAAAATAAAAAAAAGATTTTCTGTTTCCATAATGACCCAAAGCTATATTGGAGTTTATTTGGAAATTTCTGGTTGTTCGAAAAGTATAATTAGATAATATAGGGTGTCCCATTTAGTTATATATGGTGAATTCAATTCAAGTTGTAGCTGCAACAATTGGTGTAAAATGCAGGGCCAAATATGATATTGGTTTTGCAACAATTGAAAACTACCAACAAGAGCAGTATGATGAACCACTATCAGTATTTAATCTTGAAGAAAGGTACATGGTTGTATTGAGGTCTAAGGGGATTAATGTGTATGGACAATTTTGGAAATTTTGTTAATATGATACTTTTATCTGACATTTCTTTAGTAAACTCAAAAAATCTTTAAATGAGATTTACATCACCTATTGCGGTTTGTTGATTTTCGATAAAAAAAAGACATGGTTCTTGCAAATAGATATAGTATATGTAAAGTGAAAAGTGGCACATCAATTTTATTGAATCTTTTATAAACAAGGTACATGTTAAAACAAAACAGACATACAACAATAAGTAAACTAAGGAAATACTTCTGGCAAAGAAATAATACACCGGATCCAATTATTAAAGAACTAAAAGCGACTGAAATAACTGCTACTTTTGACTTAAAAAATGTTTCTATTGATTTGAAATCCCCAATGCCATGCCAAACTTCACGTCTGAAGAACTGTTGTATATTTTTGGGGTATCCCTCGTGATATACTTTGAATTTATTATTAGGCATTAATAGTGTATTTTTTTCAATTGCTCGATTACAAAAATCAACATCTTCACCAGTTATTAAGCATTCATTAAAACCGCCAATTAAGGTGCATAAAGCTTTTGTTGTTATTAAATTTCCTGAATTTATGTAATTTGCTGAGATCTTCTCAGGAAATTTTGAAAACCAGGCATTTTCTATAAATGAAGGATTTTCGGATACAGAAACTTTACATCCAGTGATTATCATTTGGCAATTTTTGATGGTATATGACAATTGATCTATAGCATCGCCCCAATCCTCAGAAATAAGAATATCTGCATCTAAGAAAGCAATTAATGGATATGTTGCCTTTACAATTCCAGCATTTCTGGCGAAGGCGATTGTTTTTTTCTCAGGCAGATCAACTATTTTTATTCCTTTCATTTTATGTAGCATTTCACCAGTACCATCTGTACTACCATTGTTGACAATGATTATTTCAAATAACACTTTATCACTAAGAATTGCATTTATTCTATTAATAGTTTTTGAAATAATAGTTCTTTCATTAAAGGCGGGAATGATGATTGATAAAGGTATTTTATTCATATTTTGCATACATATTTCAATAGAAAACGAAATTTTTATAAATACTATTTGTTTAAGATCCTTTATTTAGATTCCAATTCAGGTCTAACCTACATTGTTACTATAATCTTATAAAATTAATAATTCTAAAAAACCATTCAAATTTATATAATCTAAAAATTCTATATACTGCCGTTTACTCATTTCTTCAATGCATCTTACAAGTATAAAATAATCGAAACTCTGTTTTGCTTTAAGCGGAAAAAAAGTATTTACGGTTGTTAGTCTGGTTTATTTTCCTCTTATCTAAAAAAAACTTTACAAAAAGGAGAGTCGAGGCATCGCAACCACCACTATGAATATAGCTTTTTGTCCGTTAAACTTGAAACATATTTTTCCAGCTATAATCTGTTGCACAAGCTGTAGGTAATTGGACTGCTTACCATTAAACATGGCGTATGCATATATAGGGGGTTCCATTAAACCCTAAAATCTTCACACCCTACAATATCTACAAATCAACGGAGCAATGCGCTGTTGGCTCAGGGATTTTGAGAGCAGCATAGATTTCTCTCTGGGCCTTTGTAAGCTCCATCAGATACTGATTCCCGGATTCCATCGTAACACATTCTAATTTTCTCAAAATAGATAGTAGTTCAGAAACGTAATACTTTCTAATCAGGTTTGCCTTTTTCATTCGGTTTTCCAATTCGCTATGAATGATAAGGGCAATAAATGCAATAAATAGCCTTCCAGTGACAGCGTGTTGATTGCCCGAATATAGCCTATTATGCCCATTTTCATTTTTTAGGATATCAAATAATTTCTCGATTTTATCACGACTGCGGTAATCATCCAAAATCTCTATCCCCGATGCACCTGTTTTAGTTGTTAAAACAACAGTGAACCCCTTTTTCTCTATCGCTTTTTCAATCGCTTCGATATTGCGATCTACTTCGTATTTTGAATTTCGTATTACTGGTTTAATCAAGGATGAACAAACTTTCGCATTTTCTTTAATCCAGACAAATGCATCTTCTTCTGTTGAAAAACCATCAGGTGCATCCTTATGTGCTTTAGAACACAACTGAAATAATTTACTTTCTAAAACTTTTTCCTGAGCAGTATGACGACTATAGTCCCAATAAATATGAGCATCCAGTTCTTTTTCTTCTCCCCCCTCCATAGCAACAATCCATTTGTCATTGATGTGACGTACAATATTACCATTATGTTCAATTGATTGTTTAGGGGAGCGCAATGCTGCCTGGTGTTTCTGTATTAACTCTACAGTCTGCGCACAAGACTGTGATGCACCAATTACAAAGCCGATGCCATTTTTTAACATTGTGCGAATATTTGAGGTACTATAGAAGCCTCTGTCAAGTGACGTTACATAGTCGTGTATACCTAATTCTCTAAGAAGCTCAACTGTCACTTTTAGCGAAGATACATCAGGAATACTTCCAGGAAGTATCCTGTAGTAAAGCGGCAATGATGTTTCGCGTGATGAAACTAAAGAGAGGTTAATTTGTGGTAGCTGTTCACGATCACGGTTATACCCCCATTCTGCAAAATCAAGTTGCTCTGAATACGACGATACTGATGTTGTATCAAAAATCAACGATGATGGTGCACCTAATTGTTTGATCCACATTCTGAAAAAGTTTTCGATGCCACCAGTATTATTTCCAATTTGTAATGACAGGTGAGATATGCCGGGGCTCGAAAAATCATATTCACTTATTTCATGGGCAATACGTTGCTCGTTGAGCCAGTAATTCGCCAGATACAATGGACGTCGTTCTGCCACTTGATAAAATGCAATATATAAAAGAGCAGTCCCGTCAGGGTCTGCAATATTGAAGCTGGATTCAAGTATTTTGTCAAGACCAATTGAGGTTGCAATTGTTTTTAACAGATGAGTAACACCAACCCTTTTTATCTGAGCAACCTCATCAGAGTGTTTTTGTGTCATAGTGGAACCCCGAATTTCAGATTTTAAATTGCTTTGCTGCTGAAGCCATTTCGTTACCACCTCTTCGCCCTCTTTTGCAACATCCTTAAGCTCTTGTAAAGAAACCAGAACATGTGAAGTTCCTGCATAAGATTTTGCAATGATTACCCGGTTTGGATTCTCATTACAGAGACAGCCCAAGTGTGTGCGTACCTGAGTAGGATGTTTCTTTCCCGGAATACGTTTACTGACTGCTAAAAGAACATAGGTAGTAGGGTTTTCCCCTCGACCGGCTTTCTGCAGCTGAATAAAACTCATAAAATATCTCCTGATTCGTAGATGTTGTACCATATCTACATAATACATCAAAACCACGCCGTTTTGCAACTTTTTTTGTAGCTACTGCTTATTTAGTAGATTTTGGGTTAAACGTCTATCCAAGTATGCTTTCAAATACTGGCACAACGTTAATGATACAAGAATCCCGCGTGTTCAATGGGGATTGTAACCATTTAATAATTCAAGGATTATTGACAATTAACCTTGAATTAATTTTAATTAGAAAAATAGCAAAAAAACCATACAATAAAAAAGTAAAGGCACCTGACTCATCAACTGTAGATATTGCATGCAGTATCCAACAATTAGGAAGATAATAATCGCTATAGAATGATAAATCAAAAGCATTTGGTGCAAAAATTAGTGAACCATCTTCAGGTACTTCGGTGATCCAATAAAAAATCACTTCATATGGCCTTATATCTAAACACCTATCACCACTATATTTAATGAAGCCATCTGTTATACCAGAAGCCATAAACTGTATTTTATCAGTTGTTACGTTATGCTGAATAAATACTTCATTATTATCACGTACCAGGAAAAAATCATAAATTTTAAAATCAACATATCCTGAACTGCTACCCATACTTTCAGGGCGTGGTATTCCCACAGATTCAAATGCTATTAACCCGTTAAGATCGCTGTCGAAATAATTGCCATTAAGATTATATGATACTATACTTGCAAATGAATTATGTGACATAATTGATATAAGGATGAATAGAAAGCACAATAAAATATTCTTATTCATAAAGCTCTCCTAAAATTTGATTGTTTATTTTAGATGTCTTCCAACCAACACACTCAAAAAAATGCCATTCTTTATTAATACTCCAAATATCAATAGCTTTTAAAATCTACCTCAGAATAATTACTAATATGAATAAAAAAACAAGCGCAGTGGAAGTAACAATTAAGCTGTCAGCAATTAGTATGCCATTGACATTTTCTCTTTTTTACTCTGTAAGCTGCATGTTCGGCTAATTATCGTAGCTCATTGTAGTACAAAACAGTAACCCATTGAGTGTTAAGTATGTTCAATCTTTTTATATAATCACCCGTAAATAAACTCTGCAAGATCTTCAATGCTGTCAACTCGCAATCTATGCCATTATACATTCATGTCAACTGTTATAATTAAGTTTAAATTACTTGTATTGTGTAAACAAAAGCGACAGTAGCGTATTTTTTTTACACAAGTGAACATTTTAATTCCAGATTTAACCCGATTTTCGCACCCTGATGTATAAGTTGTTGATTTTCAACAATATTTTTTCGTCGGGCACTACAAAACTTGTTTTTTCTCATTTTTTACCGGAATGTTGACGTGCCATGTGGGTAATTTTTTCCAGTTTACACCAAGCGTGCTGTAGATTGCTTTCTGTGCTTCATCCGGATTTCCTGCTTTTCGAATTCTGTGAACATCGCCCGCGATCTCGGGTAGTATCATCGTTGTGTAGGCATGGGTTTTAAGAATCCGCCGTATAGTTTCCCAGCTTCGCGTATCTCCTTCATGCTCAAGCTTTGCAGTGATATGACGCAGTAATTGATATGCAAGAACGGTGATAAACACATGCCCATCAACCCGCCCTTCCACCTGATGAAAGTTCGGGCGCAAACCAAGATTCCCTTTTAATATGCGGAAACCGTTCTCTGCAGTTGTCAATGAGATGTATGTCTGCCATATTGTGTCTTTATCAAGATTAATGTTGTTCGTACGCAGCACATACCCTCCACAAAGATTATCAGCCTCACTGCGCACATCGTCTTTGGTAGTATAGTTCAATAACTTCTTTTTGACATCGGCAACAATCGTGTAACACAGAGTATTCAATCGGAAATGCCACTTAAAAATAAACAAAAAAGGCCCGGTTCATTTCCGATTGAATCTGTTGAACCGAGCCTGCGTCTGCAATGAAGTACCGTTTTACTATGGAGTTTTCTGTTTCTCCTGATGTAAATTAGTCACCATATTACGAGTTGACATTGTTAAAATTTCCCTTTTTTGTTTTTTGTTTTTCTTCTGTTGTTTGACATTTTTAACCTTATTCTCCTTTTTTTCCAAATACAATAGTACGGTATACAAAGTGTACACATGATAAAACCCCGTTATTACTTCTCGTTCCTTGTTAAAAGGATCTTACTCTATTCAACGGCGCATAGTTTGTACCTCGTTACCACCATTCTCCATGTTTGTGGCCGTAGTTTCCGTTATTGTTACAGCCGGGAAAAGGACATTTCTCATTATACCGACTTTACAATGAGGACATAGTCTTGGATCGTGGCCAGTTTTTTGTGTAATCAGTTCGTGCCACTGTTTTTTCGGACGGTCTTTTACTGGTACGTACGGTTTGATTGATTTGAATACCGTGCGTAACCTGTCAAGTGCAACAGGTCTTGCCCGGCAGCTCATAAAACCACAGTGACGGATACGCATAAATCCTGGCGGTACGACATGCAGCAGAAACCTCCTTATAAATTCTGTTGTCGCAAGGGTCATCACTTTCTGATTATTATTGTCTGCATAATCCCGCCATCGAAAGGATACGGTATTATTTATCGTATCAACAGTAAGAATCCGGCTATTGGAAATAGCGATTTTATGGGTGTAGTTGCCGATATACTCAATAACTGCCGCAGGACCGTCCATCGGTTTCTTTATGTACACTACCCACTTCTTTTTATAAAGAATATCCATGAGCTGCCGGAGATTTTTATGCTCCAGGGTTCCATGTGGTACAATTGTTTTGTTAATTATTCCCTCTTTAAAGTACGCCAGAAACTTACCCCGGAACAATTTACTTACCACGCCAACCGGAAAAAGAAACGCACCCTTACAAGGAATCCACCTGTTATCATCATGGGCTATGCCACCGGCGGGAACAATGCAGTGCACATGTGGATGATCCATCAGGTTTTGTCCCCAGGTATGAAGCATCATGATAAACCCAAGTGTTGCACCAAGCCTTTTGGGGTCTTCACCAAGTTCAAGCAGCGTTTCCTTTACAGAACGCATCAGAATGGTATAGAGCACTTTTTTGTTGCGTAACACCCACGGATTAAGTTCCTGCGGAATGGTAAAAACGACATGCGAATATGGTACAGGCAAAAGCTCATCCATACGGTTCTGAATCCATCTGACTTTAGCAATGAGTTGACATTGTGGGCAATGACGATTTCTGCAGGAGTTGAATAGATGATGCATTGCACCGCAGGAGTCACATTGCTCATTTCGAGTCCCAGATTCAGGAGTACGGCATCTGAGAATATCATCAACAACGCGATAGTGTGCCGCTGTAAGTGATGCTTTTTCAGCATACGCAGTAAAGCCGTTTCGCAGTATTGTTGCAAGTGTTGGTTTTGTGTTCATTGTGGCATCCTTTTCTCAATTGGTAAATCAAGTGGACTGCCAACGGATGCACGAAGTTCATCACTTACCTGAGTGTAAAGTGTTGTTGTCGACACACTGGCATGGCCAAGAAGATCCTGAATTGCACGAAGCGGTTTTCCTGCTTCAAGCAGATGCGTCGCAAAGCTATGCCGCATTGTATGGGGAGAGACCTTTTTTGTAATACCTGCATGCCGGGCGGTCTCGGTGATGTAATCCTGGTATCGTCTGCGGGAGAGCGCCATACCTTCTTTCTGACCTTCGAAGAGGTAGTCTTTGGGTCTGTACTTGATGTAATATTCCCGAAGAATCGTTTGAGCTGTTTTTGAAAAAAGTGCATATCGTTCTTTACCACCTTTTGCATTTTTTATATGAATGAGCATGCGGTCTTTATCAAAATCATGTATTTTGAGTAATGAACACTCGGTAAGACGCAAACCTGCAGAATACATTAAGGCAATAATCGCTTTAACTTTGAGATTTGCAGCATTATCAAGCATTGCCTGTATCTCAGTGCGACTGAGAATGACCGGAACAAAGGTAGGTTCTTTCATTCTCCCGAGATTGTCCATCACTTCGGGGCGTTTACGGAAATCTTTATAGAAGCCCCGGAGGCTGTAGAATTGAAGGTTGATGCTGCGAACCTGCAATTTACGTTCATCACGAAGGTGCAAAAGGTATTTGATAATGTGTTCGTGATTGAGATTATCGGGTGATGTGTTAAAGTAGCGGGAGAGTTGTGCTACATTGTCCACGTAGTTATCAATGGTGCATTGACTAAACCCGCGCAGTTTAAGATGATTGATGAAATCTTGACGTACTGTCATAGAACCTCCTGTAAAACGTTAATGAATGGTTGTTCCTCTTTGTGGGGAACAATGGTTTTATAGGAGGTAAATTAACTTATTTGGAAGGGTGCTAAACTGCCCGCCTGAGCGGGCTTGGTTCAACACCGGTAAATACGTGCGTAGCGCTCTGCAAGCCTCCCAAGCGCCTTGTCTGCATCACCCTGGGTTTTTATTCCACCACGCTCTATTCGGTTTTTAAGCTTTTCAAGCTTGTCAACAAGTGCAGTCTCCGCAGTTGACATTATTGCTTTTTCTTTCTCGCCTCGCGCTGCACTCATACACAAGAGTAGTTGCTCTTTTACCACCGACTCATCATCAAGTACCGTTTCAGTTGTTAGATGACGAACAAGAATCGGAGTAAGGCCATCGCGGCCCTCAATTTGTGTAAATGCACTTTTATCAAAAAACTCTTCTTTGTAACGCTTTCTCAAAGGATGCCTGTCATTAACTAAATAGGTGTAACCGGCACTGGTAATTGCTGCAAGATTCTTTGCACTTGACATTCCGGCATCCATTACCACAAGAACATTCTTTGTGCCATCAGTCCCAACCACATCACCCGCAATTTCATTCATCTTCGTAAGCATCACCGGTAAACTTGTACTATCCGCCTGATTACCGGAAAACATATGATGACCAAGTTCAAAACCACTAGTGTCAAATACCATTCCAATTACCACCTGAACGCAATCATCACGCCCCTGCTTCTTCTTTCCGCGTTGTGCTTTGGGATTTGCATCCCCAATACCTTCAAAGTGTGTATTGGTCAAATTGTAAAGCAAAATGGTTCGATCCGGATTGTGGAGTTGTTTTGTCTTCTTACGTACAAGAGTCTCAATAGTCTCCTGATGCTTGAGCAGTGAGTCGTTTGCTCTATAGAAACGATCACTTCCTACTCCGCAAAGTTTTTCTTTCATTATATCCGCAAGTGCCGTTGAGCGGTACCAGTCAAGAAGGCTATTCTCCGCAACAGGATCAACAAGCCTATTAATAATCGAAATGCATACTGCTTGTATTCTACTCTCTACAATACCACACGAACCAAGAATGTCACTCATTCCCAGTTCATTCTAGGCATGCATGCCAACAAGCACCGGACCAAGTTCAGAGGTGTTTTCAAGTGCAACCGTAGCAGTAGCAACCTTGACAATTGCACTTATCGGAGCAGTTGGTTGCTCTTTACCATCGGGAGTC
>JAAZBG010000149.1 GCA_012513915.1 Fibrobacter sp. | reverse complement strand
TTGTTAAGAGGAAAATAAACCAGACTAACAACCGCCATTACTTTTTTCTCTTTGAATTGCCCTTAAAAAGAATTTATTGTGAGATTTTTTTGTGGTTTAGCGGGGTTTTTGTGTGAGAGGGGACACTTGTCTACAGAAAGCCCAACGATAGCGTGCAATAGCATATTAAAGAAAGTACAGTATGGCGATTGGTATTATATCGAGTTACCTGTAAATGCAAAAACAGATATACCTGATGATAAATGGAATGAAGGTTATCAATATGGGGCAGCCTGGGTAGGTGTACCAAACGGAGCCGGACAAAACCAGAATGCAACAGTGTACATCGATGATATTCGATTTTATCCAAAAGATGCACATGTAACAACAACCTATTATGATGAAACCCTTGGTTTACCGATTATGAGTGTTGATGTAAATAATAAACCAGGCTTAAAAGTTACGTATGATGGTTTTGGAAGAGCTGTCAAGTGGGATAAGTATGTTAAAGGTTCAGATGGGAAATATACTTTTAAAACTGTTAAGACGCAGAAATATCATTTGTACGGGGAATTGCTTGATGATCAAGGTATTTCGTTGCTGTATCCTGATAATGCAGAAACTTTTTATGCTGGAAATACGATTAAAATTAGATGGAATTCACGAGCTGCCGGCAATGTAAATATCCAATATCGTAAAGAAAATGAACAGACCTATTCGTCAATTGCAAATGTTGCATCTGTTTCTGGAATTAACGAGTATAATTGGATAATTCCGTATAATTTTACTGGAAAAGGTTTTATAAAGGTTGCTGCAACCAATAACTGCACCAATAATTGTGAAGATGAATCGAATGTCGCGTTTACTGTCGAAAATATAACGCCAAATATGCCAATAAAGGGAATTGCTTCAGGTAGTGGATCTACAATAACTTTAAAATGGTATACTTTAGAACCCACTAATTCAGGTGATGTTACTTATACTATTAAACTTGATGGAGAAGAAAAAATGCGTTTATCGCATTCTAATGTATGGTTTTGGGCTCGTATTTTTTCAATACCAATGGTGTATCCAATAATCAGACATATTACTGTTCCGTCAAGCCAAACAGATTTGCAAATTGAAATAAATGATTTTAATCCAGTTTTTGACGAAGATCATAGGTATCACTGGTCAGTAACCGCCCAATGGCCCATAGGAATTACACAAGAAATTAATATGGGAGAAATAAACAATATTGCCCCTTAATCAGGTGCCATTTAGGGGGCAGGATACCATATTACAGGTGTAAACGTTCGACCAATCCACGATTTTTTCAGACCCGGTAAAACATATTACTCCTACGTTATAAATTACAACATAGGAGTAATAATGGGCAAGCAGTGTACTTACGACTGGAAGTATCATATTCGTCAACAAGAAACAAGTAGTTTATCAGCCAATGAATATGCAAAGCAACAGGAATTCTTAGCGTGGTCTTTTCATACTAACTGTAAACGTTTTGCAATCTACACTATCTAAACTCAGAGACGACAAAACGACGATCGAAGAGGAATTGAGGGAGATCGCGGTACACGCGCCTTGAGTGCATGTTCCCACTAAATTAACGCCCTTTTCACTTTATAAATAACACTGCACCAGTCAATAAACTCCCGTACTCGTCCCCTTAAGATACGAAAAAAAATCTTATCGGTAAACTTCCTGGCGGTGACGAATCCGGTAAACCGTGACAACTTTTTTGCGGTCATCGATGGTGTAGAGAATCCGGTAATCACCAACACGGACACGATAGCCGTCTTTTGTGCCGGACAATTTTTTGACACCGTGCGGTCTTGGTTCTTTCTCCAGTCCGGCGATGCCCTTTTTAATCGAATTATCATGGGGTGGAGAGAGCTTGAGGAACTCTTTCTGCGCTTTGTTCTCGATTATGATAGTATAGTTCATGCTCACGCTTTCTTAGATTCGATTTCTTTGAGGAAATCTTTCCACTTTTTGAAGCCGGAAGCTTCTTTACGTGATTTTTCAAGTTCCAACGCATCTTCAAGGTCTTCAATTTCTTCCTGTATGCGCATAAAATCTGTTACTTTGAGAACGACGCTTTTCTTCTGACCCTTTTCATCGGTCAGGTAGTCAATGTTTTTCAGTGCTATCACTTTTAGATCCTTTCGAAAGATGCTACCAAATCAAATTATATACCTCAGTACAAAACCATGCCAGTTGAAAGAACCCGACGCATGACGTGGCGGGTGCGTACCTGGGCCGAGTGGCAGGGCAATAACCTGGACAAATATACTATCAATATATATTTCAAGAATAGTAAAAGAGTACATTTTGCTATTGACTGTTTTTGAGAAAACGGAAAAAAGAGTGCGCCCAATAATTTCTTTAGCTCAGCAGATACTTTCATACCAGCAATGTCGCAGCCAATATCAAAGGGACCTATGCATATAATAATAATACACATCGTTTACAGAGAGTGAACGGTATGATTGCAAGTGGTGGAAAAAACAGGGATGCAGTTGATAACTATGTCTACGATGCAAACGGTAACATTATAGAAGATAAAGCATTACGGACAAAGACTGAATATGATTACAGAAACCTTCCTGTTAAGGTAACTACCTATGCCAATGCTGAAATGACAGAAGTAAACACGGTATTAAGGTATATTTACGATGCAGATGGAAACCGGGTTGTTAAAGTAAGGGAACAATAAACATTCAAAAGGCTTTACGACCTTTTATATAGGAAAAAATAATGAAACAGCAAAATAGTACAATCAAAATCAGACTAAGCATATTGTTGCTTCTCAGCATTATTTGTTCATCCTCTGCTCTAATTGAAAAGTGGGTTGGTAAAGGTGAAACCTATGCAACGGCTGCCATTGGATCATTACCGAAACCAACCAGTGAGGATGTTCGAATTCATGTAATAATACCGCCCGAAGGCTGGGTTGAGGATAATCTTGATATTGATGTAACAGGCATTTTGAGTAGTCCTGCAGCATTGACAGTTGAGTATGTTGACAAATCAACAACCACCTTTTATGTCGGGGATGATCTTGAATACCGGCGGAACAATAACCAATATACCGTTATTGAGAACTATTCCGGATTGGAACTGGTATCAAACAGGACCTATACAATTAACGATGCGGCAACAGCACAGAACCAGTATTTTATAAAGAATCATCTCGGCTCAACGGTGACTCTGGTAGACAAAGATGGTAAATGTGTTGCTCCGGTATACGATTATTTCGCCTATGGAAAACAGATCGCAGAGAATACCTCCCCGCAGCAGGTTACGCAGACATTTACAGGAAAAGAACTGGATCTGTTTGAAAAGAATGCTGCTACTGGTGAAGATGGTGAGGGGTTGTATTATTTTGGTAAGAGGTACTATGATACAGATGTGGGGATTTTTACAAGTACCGATCCTGCGGAGCAGTTTTGGAATAGTTACTCTTATTGTGGTGGCAATCCAGTAATGTTTACTGATCCTACTGGTATGAAGGCTGAAGATAGCCCAAATTTCGTATATAGAATGGCATTGATTTTTTTGTCATATACAAATCCAGATCTCGCAGAAGAATTGCTGATGGCGCCTGAAGTAGTTTCGTTTGGTGCATTAGCGGAAAATATTAGTGCTTGGAAATTTTACCATTATAATAGGAATCTCAAAAATAGTCAACCAAATGAATTAACTGAAGCTCTTTGGTCTGGAAAATATATTTTGTTGCCTGCTTGGGCGTCAACTTACCATACGCAGGGTGAGGGGAATAGAGGAAATTACAAATTGGTGTCTTTAGATGGCCACAATGAGGCAGTGTACAATGCATGGGGAAATCCTGTATTTGATGTAAGGAATTATGCAACATATAATTTCTACGGACCTGATGATGCTGTTGGGCATTTTATGGCTGATATGTTACCTTATTACCTTTGGAAAAGCACCGCTGAGGATCCAACAACAAAAGTTGATATGTTAAAAGCTAGTGGTAGATCAATAATTTTGAAGTTAGGCATTGGAAAATAATGGTAAAGAACAGTAAATGCTCAATAAAATCATTAATACTAATTCATATGCTATTATCAATTTTACCAGCATTGATTGGTGTAACTTTTTTAGGATTTAATTTTGTTGAAAATGTTGATTTCGCAACAGAAGTAGCATTCTTTTTAGTAGGACCGATTGCATTTGCTGGTTGGTTATTTATGTCTTTTTTGGGTTTATCATCTGTTCTTAATTGTTTGTTAACAGTCATGTTTAGAATATTACTATCTTTGCTATTTGTATATTGGGAAAAAAAAAGTATGCTGATTTTACTACCAAGGGTATTAAATTTCCTTTTGTCTATTTTGGGATTTGTGGCAGGCCTATTTTCAATCATGTTAACTCAACAATAAGAAACGAGACTAAAATTAACCGGGTTGAGATTTGTTAGAAAAAACAACATAGAAAAGTTTAAATACATTGTTTTTCGATTAACACTAAGGCAATTTATACCATGAATTATATCCAGAGTGTTTTATTAGGCCTGTTCAATCCAGTAACTGATCCTGCCTTGATTTCCCGGACACATGGTTAAGACTTATTTTAACAAAATAATAGATACTTCATTCCAATTCTATCTCCAAAAATAATCAAATTTTCTTTACAGATTAAACTTTTGTACATTTATTACATATCAATATACATCACCCTATAAAAATAGCTATATTATAGGTTAAAAGATTTAATGGTATTAATGGGTTTGAATATTGCATTATGAACACATTGCTGCAGAATGAAAATGTAATAATAACAGGTAAAACGATTGAATATTCAATTGCCCATAATGTATTGTCGTTGATTCCCGGTCAATTAGCAAATCTTTATTACAGTATCCCACACACCTTCGACACCAAAGGCCGCCTCGAAGTCCTTATGGCAGATCCATTAGATCTGCAGGCTCTTCAGGCGCTTCAGATGCACACCGGGAAATGTATTAAACCGAAGAAAATTGATACGACAACACTGCAAAAACTTATTCTCGAACATTACGGAACGTCTGCACAGGAACCGGGTAAAAAAGTATCAACACAGCAGAAGACAGCAAACATCCGTAAATTATCGTTCAACCCATCAGAAACAACGGTTATAATTGTCAACGATATTTTTCACGAGGCGATCCGTTTACGGGCGAGTGATATTCACTTTGAGCCGTTTGAACTTGAGATGATTGTCAGGTTTCGTATTGATGGCGTGCTGCAGGAGATTACATCAATACCTAAAGAACGTATTCCGGAAGTTATATCACGTATCAAGATTCTTTCCAGAATGGATATCGCCGAAAAACGCCGCTCACAGGATGGACGTATACGTATCAACGAAGATGGCCGTGATGTTGACATTCGCGCAAGCACTCTGCCGACCGACTTCGGCGAAAAGATAGTGCTTCGACTTCTTGATAAAAGCAGCGCTGATTACAGTATCGACTCAATCGGTATGGAGCAGAAGCGGCTTACTGTTTTTAAACGCTCTATTCAGCAGCCTAATGGCATTGTCGTAATAACCGGGCCGACCGGTTCCGGTAAAACAACAACACTTTACGGGGTGATAAACCATATCCGCAGGCCGGGTATCAATATATCAACCGTCGAGGATCCGATAGAATACAACATTGCAGGTGTCAACCAGACACAGGTGAATCCGGTAACCGGCATGACCTTCGCGCACTCCCTACGAACACTGCTGCGTCAGGACCCCGATGTTATTATGGTCGGCGAGATGCGCGATCAGGATACTGCCGAAATAGCAATACGGGCATCACTGACCGGTCATCTGGTGCTCAGCACCCTGCACACCAACGACGCACCATCAGCAGCAACCCGTCTTGTTGACATGGGGATAGAACCCTACCTTGTGTCATCATCGGTAACCATGATCATCGCACAGCGGCTTGTCAGAAAGATATGTAAACAGTGTAAATGTGAGGCATTAGTCTCAGACGATATAAAGAAAAACCTGGGCCTTCAGATAACAACCAAACTTTACAAAGGTGTAGGTTGTTCATCATGCGGGTACACAGGATACAGGGGCAGAACAGGAATTTTCGAAGTACTGCCTGTGAGTGATACGATACGAACGCTTATAAATAAAAAAGCCTACGCAGCCGAAATCCGCAACGCAGCTCTCAGCGAGGGCATGATTTCATTGCGCGACCACGCCTTATCCAAACTCACAGACGGTGAAACGACAATTGAAGAGGTATTGAGGGAGATCGCGGTCGTGGTGTAAGAAAGACGCCTCATCCCCCCGGCCCCCTTCTCCACTCGTGGAGAAGGGGGTGAAAGAGACCTCTCCCCCTAACCCCCTCTCCCATAGGAGAGGGGGGACAAGAGTTCATTCCTCTTTTCTTCCACCCCCTCGCTCTTCGGGAGAGGGGGCCGGGGGGAGAGGTCAAAAGGTACAATAGTAACAAACAAATTTTCCTCCTCCCCCTCTACCACTCGTGGAGAGGGGGGCCGGGGGGTGAGGCATAGGCGAAGCAAAAAAAATGAAAAAAACAATCTTATTAATTATTGCTGTATTGTCAATCACAGCAGTAGCACAACAAGACACCGTATCAAAACCAAACCTTTACCCGATCGAAAAAATCCCTGTTGCGGATACGGTAAAAATTCCAGTACTGGATTTCAAGAATACTGATATCAAGGATATCCTGCGCGGGCTTGGTATGCAGTATAATGTCAATATCTTTGTTGAGCCGGATGTGAGCGGGCTTATTTCACTGTATCTGACTGATGTAACGGTAAAAAGTGCGATTGATTTTATTGTCAAACGTAATAATTGTGCGTATTCGGTTGATAACAGTATTGTCAAGGTGTATAAATATCAGGCCCCTCCGCCTCCTCCCCCACCGAAACCGAAAGTAGAGTTTCATCTCGATAACGGTATGGTAAGTATTGATATCAATAGTGTGCCGGTGAAAGATGTTGCGAGAATGTTTGGGGATTCGGCGAAGATCAATGTTATTGTTGATGGATCATCGGAAAAAAATATATCTGCCCGTCTTGTCAAAATTGCACCGGAAAAGGCTGTTAAAGCACTGTTTGAGTCGAACGGATTTGAAGTAGTGCTCAGTGAGGGAATCTACTATGCATCGCCACGGTTTGCAGGTGGGAGTGATAAACAGGCATCATCACAGTTTAAACCGTTATCACTTTCGGTTAAGGATAAACTTGTCACCCTTGAAGTCGACAATGCGTCACTGGATCAACTTGTCAGATCAATCTCGGTACAGAGCGGGATAAATATTGTCATGTACGATAAGTTGACAGGGGATATCACGGCGCGGCTTAGTGCTGTGCCCATTGATAATGCGCTTCGGTTTCTGCTTCAGAATACTAAGTTTACATTTTGGAAAGAGAATGAGATCTATTTTATCGGTTCACGCGAGATGAATCAGCAGAAAACAACAGTGACAATTCCGTTAAAACATATCCGCGCGGACGAGGCTGCGATTGCAAAGACACTGCCTCCGCTGGTGACTTCAAATGCGGTGATCAAATATAATACCGAACATAATGCACTTATTGTTATCGGTTCCTATGACGTAGTATCTGCGGCTGCATCATTTATTGAGAATATTGACAGACCAGTACCACAGGTACTTATTGAAGCGCTCGTTGTTGATTTTAATGTAAATAAAATTAGAAGTTTCGGTTTTTCGATGTTTACCGGACAGCGTGATTCCAGTGTGGGTAACTCCTATTTTCCGGCTATCGATATCATGACCGATAAGAAAACCCCGGAATGGATTCTTAATAAAATAACAACAACAAAAGCTATTAAGTATGTACTTGACAAAATAAATGAAAGCCAGATTGTAAGTCTTCCCAGCGAATTCAAGGCATCAATACGGGCGCTTGAAACAGCAGATATTGCCAAGGTACATTCGACACCGCAGATCGCAACAATCAACGGTAATCCGGCATCAATTACAATAGGAGAAACGCGGTATTACAAGCTTCAGAAAGAGACCGTGACTCCCAATGACAATACAAGTACGGTCATCGGTAAGGATGAGCGGTTTGAGGTCTTGAAATTCAACACACAGCTTGAAGTGACACCCTGGGTGATGGATGACGGGTATGTGATGGTAAAAATTCGTCCGGAGTTTAATATTCCGCGCACCGGTGGTGATGGCTCAACGCCGCCCAATGTTGACACAAGGGTAATTGAATCAATGGTACGGCTTAAAGACGGTCAGACCATTGTACTTGGTGGTCAGCGTCAGACTGAAAATCGTGTCAACCGCTCAGGTGTACCGTTTTTAAGCAGTATTCCTGTACTCGGGTGGTTCTTCTCAAACAGGACCGTGACAAAGCTGGAAACACAGATGATGATTTTTCTTACCCCGCATGTGTATTATGGTGATGAAAACTCTGTAAAACCGGATGAGTATTTTGGTAAGGAAATTAATAAGGTACTTGATAAATATGGATTTAAAGAGGATACTGCAGTTGTTGAGAAAAAACAGAAAAAAACGGATACTCTTGATACAAGTGATTCAACTACTACACAACCAAAGAAGAAACGTCGCAGGTTTAAAAGGGCTGGAAAAGATAACGATTCATTGTCAGTTAAAGATACAGTTGCAATAACAACAAGAACCGATCAGACGACCCGTAATAAAAGGGTGTTCAGATTTTCATCACGGAAAAAAGCGGAAAGGGATACTACAAAAATCAAGAATGTAAATGAGCGAGGTAGTAAATAAAGTTCGTAAGTGAATGATGTTGATAAGAAAATCGGTTTAAACAAGATTGAATGGTGATTCTTTAATGGTTGTTTATAAAAAGTTCTTTTATGTCCCCGGGGGACATAATATTTATAGAAAATGTACAACAAATAAAAGCCCTTGTCCCGTAGGGACAAGATATGGAACTGCTTGAACGATTCTCTATTGCTTATGCAATGTGATGTTCTTGCGAGATTTACATAAATATATCGTCCCTACAGGACTCGGATCATTTTTGTTCTTACGCATTCTATAAATATTTGATCCCGATGGGATCAGGAACATATGAGAATTGTTTTATCTTTGTTATACAATGTCTATTGATATTTAAGCTTTTTGCAAGTAGTTATTTATAGAAAATAGTTTGTAAATATTGACACAAAGGCATCTTTGGGTCAATAAATATCCCGGAAGAGCCGTAAATGAACGCAGTTGTTACGATAGGAAGATTGCTCTGGAACTGTTTGAGAAATCCGGATTCGTTATCGATCGGTGTGTCCATCGACGCAGATCAAAAGAGGCTGGTACTTGTAAAGAAACAACAATCAGATAAGAAACCGGAGCTGCTGTATTACACCGAATCGGTTCCCTGGTGGCTTCATCTGATTATTCCGATGGTTGTAACCACAGAATGTAATACTGCACGACCATATATAACATCAAATGTATGTGCATCAGGTGAAGACCCGGATGCCTGGATTGCAGCGAATGAGGAAACCTGTATCCCATCGGGGTTTAATAGCGCAGACGTGCTTGTTGAGCACTGCTTTGCAAATAACAATGTGTATTCAGTATGTATGACAAATAGCGATCGGGATGCTGCTATTGCACGTTGTAAAGGTGTGTATATGCCGCTTGTACTGTTGCCACCATTTCAGGTACTTGCTGAACTCTATTTTACAAAACTAAAAAGTGACTTTATAGTATTACAGTGTAATGCTGATGGATCCGCGGTAGCACATGTTGAAAAAGGACACGTTAAGCAGTTTGTAACTACCTGGCCGGATTGTGATGATATCGAGCACAACACCGATGGCGCACAGGAGTACCTTGCAACGGTTATGACCACATGTACCGGTGGAAAGATACTACCTGTAATAGTAACTGGGGCCGAAGTTACATCTTGCGAAAAACTGGGTCATTTCAAACTCATGCATCCCCCGGTAATAAACAATGTGCCTGCAGCATATCATACAGCATACGCCTGTGCCCTTCATGATGATACATCAACAATGAATCTGACTCCCTTTGACCTGTTTCAAAAGGCAAAGAATCATCGGCAGCACTATGTTAAAAGTGTTACATGGTTCAGGCGTATAGCTCTTGCTACAATTATTACAGCAGCAGCATTAGGCATAGTAAATGCAGGAATCGGGATCTATCAGAAAACAAATAATCAGGATCTTGAGCTATTGACCCAAAAAACATCAGCGCTTACAGAACAGGTAAAAAAACGGGATTTGCTATTGACACAACTGGAAAAGACCGGTGTAGTGGCTGGAAGGGATAGCCGTTTGACACTGCTTTTGAGCGATCTTCAGACAAAATTTCCTGAAGGCGTATGGGTCGATGAACTCGCAATAACAGAACACGGCGACAATGGCTGGACCGTGGGAATAGTCGCATTGTCAAGATCAACAGGGTCAATAGGCGTTTTAATGAAAAACCTGACTGAGACAGCGATGTTGTCACAGCTTAGAATGGTGTATAGTGAGCAGATTAAGGGTAAAAAAGGGGAGAAGTTGAATAAGTTCAGGATTGAGAGTTTTGTGAGACCTCTCCCCCCCGGCCCCCCTCTCCCATAGGAGAGGGGGGAGTTGAGGGATGTACATTCCGCGGTGCGGAATTTGCGAAGAGGTTGTGTAATAATATTGGTGTTTACATATAGGGAATAATAGGAATAGAATTAACCCTCAACTCCGACTCCCCCTCTCCTATGGGAGAGGGGGCCGGGGGGTGAGGTCAGGGTGAGGTCTCAGGAACAAATGAAAACAACAGGTCTCGTTCGATTTCAACACATAAGCGAAGAAAAACTGGATCTTGCCCGTTCTATGCGAAAGAGTATGACAACATGGGAGTGTATGCTGTGGGAAAAGTTGCGTCGGGAACAACTTGGAGTTAAATTCCGTCGTCAACAGATAATAGAAGGTTTTATTGCGGACTTTTATTGTGAAAAGAAAAAACTTGTTATTGAAGTTGACGGCTCTGTTCATGATACTCCGGAACAAAAAGAGTATGATGCACGAAGATGTAGAGTCTTTGAAGCGAGGGGTTTACAGGAGATACGATTTCGAAATAGTGAGGTCGAGTGTGATCTTGATGGAGTTGTTGATAGGATAAAAAAGGTGATTGACCTCTCCCTGACCTCTCCCCCCCCCGGCCCCCCTCTCCCATAGGAGAGGGGGGAGTTGAAGAATATGCATTCCGCGGTGCGGAATTTGCGAAGAGGTCGTGTAATAATATTGGTGTTTACATATAAGGAATAATAGGAATAGAATTAACCCTCAACTCCGACTCCCCCTCTCCTATGGGAGAGGGGGCTGGGGGGAGAGGTCAGGAACAAAAATGACAAACAAAAAACAGAACGTACAAATCCAATGGTATTACATAACACTAACCATACTTTTCATCGCACTGGGCTGTGTCTTTGTCTATGTGCATACACCTCTTACCGTTGACAGTGTTAAAAAATGTATGGCAATGTACAACAACGCGAAGCTTGCAAAAAACAGCGAGTACTATGATCGGGAAACGGAAAAAGTAACATCAGATATTCAGATACTTGACAGCGTACTAACCGTAATCAGAAACAGACAGAATGCAGATAGTAAAACAGTAATGGAGATGTTGTATACGTATGCTGACAGCGCAGGACTGAGAGCATCAAAGGTGAATATCGGCGATGTAATTGAAAAGAATCACCTAAGGACTATGGCAATACAGATAAAAGGTTCCGGGGCATACGAAGCAATCGGGCGATTTACCGAAGCTTTGGAAAATGCAGTGCAGAGTGTACGGGTACGTACGATGAATATCAGCGGGGAAAACAGTGGTGATCTTAAAGTGTCAATTGATTTTGAGGTGACGGAGTGACCTCTCCCCCCGGCCCCCTCTCCCGAAGAGCGAGGGGGAGTTTGAGATGGTACATTCCGCGGTGCGGAATGTACGAAGTGGTAGTACATCTGTAACGATGTTTTCACAGTAGTAATTGGAGCAAATTAGCTTTTAACTCCTCCTCCCCCTCTCTTATGGGAAAGGGGGCCGGGGGGAGAGGTCTGGTCAAAATGAGAAAAACAATAATCATACTTCTAGTCCTTATAGCAATACCGTTATATTCTTATAATGTATATGTATTAATCAAGGGCTCGTTAAAGGGAACGCAAGAGACATCAACAATGCAGATCAATGGTAAAAAAGCGACTGTTTCTATTGAAAATTTAAGGAATATTGTTGAACCGGTAATATTTGTAAAAAAGGGACGAAGTCCATTTGTAGAATTTACTGTTACGGAAAAAACAACGGTTGAAACGAGACAGGTACAGATTAAGAAACCGGTAAAAGCAGTTGCAGAAATGCCAAAAATTACCATAAACGGAATAATGTGGAATCCACAAAATCCGCTTGCAATGCTCGGGCTGCCTGATGGATCAAGTACGGTTGTAAAGGCGGGCCAGAAAATCGGGGAATTTACAGTAAAGAAGATTGAGAAGACGAGGGTAGTTGTGATGGTTGGTAAGAGAGAGGTTGTGTTGACACGGTGAGATTGCTCAATAACAAAGCATACACTCTAATAGAAACAATAATTGCACTGTCAATACTAGCGATAATAGGTGTACCGGTGTTGTCGATGGTTTACAGAAACAACCTCTCAGTCAGGGCTGAGCAGTCTATTGTTGCAATTGGACTTCTTGAACAGGAAGCGTGCAGGATTAAAGTTGATCCTGATGAATGTCTTCCCCTTAAAAAAAGAACTGTTAACAATAGAGAATGGTCTATCCGGGCATCTAAAGAAGGAACTGATGTAATTCGCTATCACCTGTATGCTGAACTCGATCAAAAAGTGAAAGCTGAACTTTGTTTTCTTAACTATTCTGGAAAAGGTTTGTCACGTGCTTTCAAATAAGCAGGGATTTACATTTCTGGAATTAATTGTAGCAATCAGTATTGCTGCAATTGTTGTTCTTCTTGCTTATCGTTTCATTAGGGACACACAAATTGGAGTATCACTCCAAAACAGAAGATCATCGGCTGTTGACGCTATGATTTTGACAAGGGCAGCTATTACTAAAAGCATAAATTCAATTGCACACCTTAAGAGTGTTCAGAGTAATCGCATAGAATTTGTTACATCAGAATCTGATTCACTACACACCATTGAATTAAAAGCCGATTCGCTTGTATACGATTCAAGAAAACTATGCAGTAATATTAAAAGCATACTCTTTGATCAAAGTAATTCATCAGATTTAAAACAGGCTCTGTATTGGGAGTGTGTGATGATTAATGGGAAGGTGATTTACGGGGCGAGAGTGATAAGAGACCTCTCCCCCTAACCCCCTCTCCCGAAGAGCGAGGGGGGATTGAAATGAGTTTTTTCTTCCACCCCCTCGCTCTTCGGGAGAGGGGGCCGGGGGGAGAGGTCAAGAGGTACAATAGCAAACAAAACAATTTCATTTCCACTTCCTCCTTCTCTCCCATGAAGCGAGGGGGAGTCGGAGAAGATACATTCCGTGGTACGGAATTTACTAAGAGGTAGTGCAGGTGCATTGTTTTTACATAGTAAGAAAAATAGGCGCAAAATCAGCCTTTACTTCGGCCCCCCTCTCCTATGGGAGAGGGGCTGGGGGAGAGGTCAGCGGCTTCACCGTCTATATGGTCCTCGCCATACTGTCAATTGCAACACTCATGATCTCGGTATTTCTCATAAGAGTGAATGCTGTACAAAAATCTGCATCCGCTACAGTGAAAAAAACTCAAGCCTATTATCTTGCACAGTCCGGAGTGGAACGGGCATCGTATTTTCTGAGTGGTGGAGATAACCATTCAATTGATTGGGAATGTGATAATTATGTGGAAAAAGTAGGTGATTTTGGAATAATCACTTTGCAATGCAGCAGGTTTGGAGTTTACTCAAAGCTAATTTCTACCGGCCGGCGTCTTGACTATACCTGCACATACCAGAATATATTTGGACGCACACTGCCTGAGCTTCTTAAGCCGGTTATTACCTTAACAGGTCATAGTGGTGGTCTTGAATTGAAGGATGGATCAACCTTGAGTGGACCGGTTGTACTGTTTCATGGTGGAATACGATACTATCAGTCACCGGTGATAATAAAAGTATCACCATCACTCCCCTTTGACTCAACTGCCGTGTACAAAACGGTACAGAAGATCAATAGCGAATGTATCGCTTTGCTTGCAAATAAAAATTGTATAACATCAGATTTTGTTATCAATGAGTCAACTGACCTGACAAAATACGGGGATACTATCGTAGTGCTTGGGAATCTTGCGATAAGCGGCAGAGAGCTTGAAAATAAAGTGATTATTGTATCAGGTACTGCAACGCTTGAGCGTAATGCTGCGCTTCGTATGACAATGCTTTTTTGTGAGACGGCATACGTAAATGATGCCCGGGTTTTACATTCTGTGGTATATACTCAGAAAAAGTGTCTGCTTCGAGGTGGTATGTATAATGCACAATGTATCACCAATGATTCACTGGTTATTAAAAAGGATATGTCATTTGGAACTATGTCTGTCTGTGTCAACTACCGAAGTACAGTAAATGATACGATTGTCAGTGGTGGTGTGTATCTTGATGAGAATGTCAAGTACCAGGGAGTTATTATTTCGGTGATGGATTCTCTTGCAAAAAAACGCTGCTGGTATCCATCAATTACCCTGGGCCAACATACATCGGTAAATGGCATACTTGTGACAAATCAAAGCATTTACATGAAGAAAAACAGCATTAAAGGGCATATCTGGGCACAGCAGATCGAATCATCCGACAAAAATGTTGCCTATACCAACTACCTGATTGGCTGCACTATACAGCCATCAGAAATCAACATCCCGTTTCCTTTATTTGGTCCACCCCCGCTCAAATTAATTGCTGATCAGGTTTCGGATGTTCACTATCAACGTGTATCGGGAAGAGAAGAATAAGCCTGCTCTTGCCGGGTACAAGATGTACTGGAAAGACTTTTTGGGGATCCCATTTACATGTACCCAATATTCAGTTGTCTGTCAAGCCTGATGCAGATAAGGGTTGCTGAACGATCGAAGCATATGGTTATTTACTACACTATACAGTACTGTTCTTTCCTGTCTTCGTAACTAGTCTGACAGATCTTTCTGGTTTGACTTGGTTATTATCGCGAAACATACGCGATCTGCCTTGCATTGGGTTGAAATGTTTGCCATCTCTTTTTGGTAAGGCAGGAGTATTCTCCCAATGAGTCAGTCGTGCACTCGCCAACCGATTAAGGCTTACGCCGGATTCTGCAGCTTCGAGTGCAAGCATCCGATGGACTTCCGGTGGAACACGAACAATAAACTTACCGCTATAGTGTTTTGATGTCAAAGGTTCCGGTATAGTTTCTCCTGATGTCTTCATGTCTTCAATAACTTCTGCAACCGTTTCCCTGATACCCTGGAGTGCATCTTCGGGAGTGGGTGCCAGCCAGCTAAGGCTTGGAAATTCTACACAAAGCCCGATATACTCGTTATCCTCTGCCGACCAGGTGACACGATAAGAGTAGTGGTCATTCTGAAGTGCTTTCATATCGTAACCTCTCAATTGCTTTAAGAACCTGTTTTACCTGATAAGCTTTTGCCATTCCTTTTTCATTCTGGATGTTTACTCGCGGATCACCGATCCATGGAGTTTTATATACTGCATGGCTTGAACCGCTTTGTCGTGGTTGTCCGAAAAAATGTTCGCATACCCGGCTTAGATCGGCAAACTTGACGCCTTTTGGATTCCGGATCATCTGAATAAGTAGTTTATCGATCCCTGACATAGTACGTCCAAAATGATATCATTATTGATACTATTAATATACCGGAAAAAAGGTATAAAGTCAAAATGTTTTTAAGAGATGCAGATTGCGGAGATACAATACCGGTGTTCATTATTAATGAACATTACAAAATGATGAACAAAACAGGTGATATGCTGTTCAACTTATCGCACTGTTACTAACTTAGTGTTTACAAGGCGATAGCGTACTCGTAAGCTCGCCCCCCCCAGCTCAAAGCCGAGCTGGGAGGGCGCGGTGGGGGCACTCAATCGGCACACCTGCAACATGTCAAACTTAAGTTGAAGACATTATCCACACCCAAGTGTCAAATCGCACCAAAGAATGCAAATATGCCCAATATCACCACGTTGAACCGCAAACAGCCCGACAATTTGCCGTATTCAACATAAACCATTAAGTCAAAAAATATCACTGATTATATTACTGTGCTAACTTTTTTAACCGGAACTATTGTGTATGTCCCGGTTAACCTGTTATTTTATTGCGTTTTAGATACTTAGATGAGCGTTTAAGTAAAAATGATGGTATTACGGCACTAAAAGGTGCTATATTGCAATTTATATATAGCGGACGGTCGTGACCGTCCCGTCGAAATCGGGAAAAATACATCGATACACATAGACATAATAAGGACTTTTTATGCTGAAACGACTTCTACTGGTCACTATCCTGATGCTGGTGTCAACCACTTTTGCTCAGTATGTCACCGATCCGCTGCCGTATGCAAAGATTGCAAATCCTCTGCCGGATACCATGGATCAGATAAACCGGGACTCTATCAACCTGAAATTTTCACCAATCCGTATCAACCAGGCAGGTTATCGCCCTGAGGATAAAAAGTATTTCTATTATATAGGTTCAAGTGCGACATCATTTACAGTTGTTGATCTGTCCGGTGAGACTGTTGCCAATGGAACACTCACCAATACCGGTAAAACTGCATCGGGCCAGTTGAAAATTAAAGCATCAAATAATGCCCAGCTGGTTACCGGTGGTGATACACGATATACCATGTCAAGCCCGGTCTATTCGGGTACAATTTTTGAGGGACAGATTCCGGATATACCGCCAGGGACCTATAAAATCAAAGTCGGTAATGATCTTTCAGCGAAGTTTGTAGTTGATGAAAATGTGTATGGATGGATTCGTGATGCACTTATGAAATTTTATGGTGTCAACCGCTGTGGTGATTCAAAATCGTGGTTTCATGCGGGGTGTCACCTTAAAGATACGGTTACTGGTGGATGGCATGATTGTGGCGACCACTTGAAAGAGGGTGCTACAATGAGTTATGCTGCCGCTGTGCTTGGGCTTGCAGCAGCTGTTTTTTCAGATCGCGATGTTGATGTATATAGCGCAAATCAGGCGATTACGCAGACCACCGATGGAATCCCTGATATCCTCTATGAAGCAAAGCACGGTGCAGATTTTGTTCTCCAGTCGTATGATAAGGCTGGAGGGCAGGTCGGAAAGATGATTACCTCTGTCGGTGGTTTTGGCAATGAAGGGTATGGTGATGATCACAGCTGGTGGGGGCGGCCTGAAAATCAGGATCTGATGCCCGCGAGCCGTGGAGGGCCACCGCGTGCTCCGCGTAGTGAACCGACAACCGATTATCTTGGAAAGTATGCAGCGAATCTGGCTTTTGTCTCCAAATTGTATAGGCCATACGATGCCATATACGCTGACCGGTGCCTGAAGGTTGCAAAAGCAATTTATGATTATACAATACCCAAACTTAATAGTACCAGTACACCTGCCTATAGCGGCGCTACAATTGTAACTGATGATGCCGCATTTGGCTGCCTTGCTCTTCTCTGGGCGACCGGTGATCGTAAATATCTTGATGACCTCTGTTATGACCAGACAATCGGTGTAAAAGCAAAACCTGAAACCGAGTTTCCAAAGTTGTTTCAGGGTGGGTTGTTTACAAATAATGACCCCCTGTTTACCAAGACGACAGCAAACACCGATTGGGCTTCGACACAGACTCATGTGCTTTGGGGTTTTTTCCGGTTGGTTTTGAATGATGAGGCATTGTGTGAAAAGTTAGCCTTGACAGAACAGGAGCGGTTGGCTCTTATCGAAAAAACTATGGTCAATTTGATGGCGAACCTTTCTTCGATTGGTCTGGGAACGCAGGTTATTACACTGCCAGAAGGTGTTAACTGGGTACCATCGGCAGTCAAATATGATCTCCCGTGGTTTACAATGCATACTCAGATGGAATGGGTGTATAACCGGTATCAGGCAGGCAATATAACCGATATGTACTATTATTATGATATCGGATCAAGAATTCAGGGTTTGCAGCTTCCAAATACTCCGGCATCAACTGATTGGAAAGCTGATGATGTGAAAAAAATTATGGTACGTATGCTTGATTATCAGCTTGGAGTTAATCCCTGGGATATCAGTATGATTTACGGCGTTGGAGCAAAGAATTTTAACCACCCGCATCATCGTGCGGCAAATCCGGAAGGAAAGAACGTTCCCGGAGCATTTTATAAATATGTTCCCCCTGCCGGAGCTTTACAAGGTGGATATAAGCCGGTAAATGATGGAGCCAATCTGTATGATGAATTTTATAACGATTACTTCCATTCAGAAACGGGTATTGACGGAACGACGAATATCCTGATGCCTGTTATCGGTCTTGCCAAGGATGACCCGATCGGACCTCCGGGTGGTAATGTTAAAACAGTGTATGTCGGATGTGACGAGGCAATTGTTGAAGTCACCCAGACTAAATATGGTAAAGCAACACTCTATTACGGTACTGAGGGCGGGACAAAAAAGAGTATTATATCAGATTCTGCAGATGTAAAACATCAGTTTACGTTGACAGGTTTAACTAATGGTACAGTTTATAATTATAACGTAGTTGTTGGTGATGTTTTCGGACGTGATTCCGTGTTGAAATATCTCAATTCTGACAAGCAGCTCGTTGATTTTTCGTTCAAAACATTAAAAGACTGTCCGACTGATGCTCAGATCTCCAATGTAAAAGTCTGCAAAGTAACATCAGACAGTGCAGAGATCTTCTGGTATACGCCTAATGGTGAGTTTGACAGCAAGGTGGTTTATGGAACACAAAGACCTCCATCAATTGAGCAGAGTATAGATCTATCAGGGCATCCTACGAAATTTCACTATGTAAAAATAGGTGGCCTGAAAGAAAAAACAACCTACTATTTCTATGTAGAATCAGGTGATTCCCGTGATGATAACAGCGGGCAATATTTCTCATTTACAACTCCGGTTGAATTTGTCAAGTTTGATATCCGGACACTCAGATATATATGGAATGAACGTTTGCCAGCAATGGGTATCAATTTTGTCAACCAGGATTCCAAAGCGTATGACTCGCTTGAACTGCGTGTTTATTTCAGAAGCAAAGAGGGCTTTGAAGATGATCTGGGTGCCCGGATGGATATTCTTGTTTTGTATCGTGAGGATGGTTTTCAGGACACTATTAGTGGCGCGTTACGGGATACAATATTGAAAAATCTTAGGACTCATAAACCTGTAAAGATGCTCGATACTTATGATCCATCAGACGATACATATGCCTATTATCTGAGAATTCCTCTATGGCAGATTCAAATGCGTTCACAATCTCGTATTCGTATAGATATTTTGTTTGACAAATGGCAAGTTGATGGGAGATTGGAGTTCCTGGATAAGGCTCCAGATCACAAGTTTACAGATAGAGACTGGAGTTTTGGTCCACACAGTAAGGCAACAGGAGACCCAATTGACTTTCCGGGCGTACCAAATCTTCCGAAAACGGACGTTGATGACACTTACTGGACTCAACCGATCAATTATTATGTTACCGTCTACAGAAAAAATGAGTATATATGGGGTTATTCTCCGTCAATGGAGGAACGCAAGGAAAAGAAAACACAATATGCGATGAACTCCCTTGTTACATCACCACTTGTCAATCCGACCGGTGATTATGTGTTTTATGAACGCTCTGTTAAATCAGTTGATGTATCAGGGTGGTTTACCATTGAGCCTATTGATGGTGAGCTAAATGATATCTGGGTAAATGGTGTTCGTCAGAAGGATATTACATCACTGTATTCCTGGAGTGATGCCGATCAACGGTACAATTTCAAGATTCCTGTTCCTGTACAGAATGGGAAAAATAACGTTGATGTCACACTATTTGCAGGACCTTCATCGATATGTGAAGAATGCTACGGTTGTGCAGTCACAAATCATAGCTTCTATGTAGAGTTCCAGGGCGCGCAGCAGTACCCATCAACAATCGCTCTTAAAGACGCGGAGTGGGAGGATCTGCCGAATGATACCGCAAAGCTTGATACGACTAAATTCAATATCGAAGTCAGGGATCGCAACGGCAATCTTCGCGGCAAAGTCAAAGACTCACTCTATGTAAAGGTATCAAATCCAGTTGCAGGTGATTCTATTAATGTGCTGCTGATAGAAACCGGTGATTCTACGGGAGTGTTTCAATCTGTAAACATAATTTCCGTAGTTGATCAAACTGCCGCACAGACAATAGCAACGGAGATTGCGATGAACGGTGGTGATAAGATCTGGATCACCTACGTTGATCCGACAGATCCTGAGGATATCTCTGAAGCGACGATGATAAGTAAAGCAGATTTCCCGGTTGCATCAAATGGTGCGTTCTTTGATTCCAATGGTGATGGTGCGGTTGATAAAATCGTTGTGAACTATAATATCGCACTTAAAACGAAACCGGATTCTGTGGGCTTTACATTTCCAGCAGCATCAGATAATGTTATGGTTAAAGCTGACTACGATAACTTTACCATTAATGGGAACCAGTTGACAATACAACTTACAGATCCACTGGGTAAAGGAAAAACAGGGTATACTGCAGGTAAAAACCTGACTGCAAAATCATACCTTCTGAATCTGGGTGCCGTAAAAATAAGTGCTTTTACATTGGCTGATAGTACCGGCCCGGTTATCACGTCACCGGTTACCGTTAACGAAAGAACCGGTTCCGGTAATGATACTCTGACGGTTACGTTTTCTGAAGATGTCAATGTCCCTGTCGGAGAGAGTGATGCATTCACCTTATGGCAGGGTGGAAATGCGACAAAACTTACCATCGTGGCCATAATGGATCAGGACCAGACTACCTATAAACTTCTTGTAAAGAGTGGCAGCGGTTCCATAAACGGGGGTGACTCATTGTCAATTAACAGCAGCGGAAAAGTGAGTGATATGTATGCCACAAAAGCTCATCCTGATAATCCAAAAATGCCAATCGTGATTAAAGAAACGGTGCCACGGGTTCTCAGTGCGTTTTATACCGCGGATAAAAACGGAATGCTTGACAAGGTTGAAGTGCTGTTTGCAAAGAAAATTGTAGCAGATGATATATCCTTTGGTTTTAAGTGGAATAATGGAAAACGGGTTGCGGTTTCAGGAAGTAATGTCACGGAAATCGGCTCTGACGGTACTCTGGTACGGGTAAAAATAAAGGAACTATTTAATGGAACACAGATCGCTACAAGTGGAACGATGGATCTCGTTGCGTTTCATAAGGACTTTTCAACGGATACGATAACGGCACTGGTTACAGACAGTGCAGCGCCGGTGATTCTTGAGGCAACCCTTAATCCATCATCAACAAGTAATAATGGGGTTTATACCGACACGTTGACTGTTAAATTTTCAGAGCCTGTAGAGACAATAACCGTAGATCAGCCGTTTATCTTTAAAAACATGCCTGACGGGACACTGTATTCAATGAAGGTCGATAATGCTTTTGTAAATACAGGCGATCAATCACAGCAGGTCTTTTTAGTGACATCGTATAGCGGTGTTGAATTTACAAATCAGAAAGATTCAATACGAATCGATGTGTCGCGCAAAGTAAGCGACAGAAAGGGTAATGTCCAGACATTCAGTGAAAACCGGTTTGCTCCGTTGAAGACAAGTAAAATACCGTTTACTGTACTTGTAAAGACAGGCCCGAATCCGTTTACGCCATCTGCAGACAGCAAAAAGCCATCAACTTATGCTGAGGCTGCTGCACTTGCAAAACGGGATCTCGGTTCACTGTTCGTATTTACACCTGATACGACACGAATCAAACGGGAGGTTTCAGTTGAGGGGACGATTAAGATTCTTGATCCGTTTGGAAATGTTATTCGTGATGAACAATGTATTCCTGATGAGGGAAAGACAAAGGTCTACTTCTTCTGGGACGGACGCAATTCCGCAGGACGGCTTGTCGGAGCGGGAACGTATATTGTAGTTGTCAATGTTATCAATGAGGGCGTTCCGCTTGAGAAGGTCAAACCGTTCAAGGTGTCGGTAAAGCGGTGAAATTAACTGAATGTTAAAGTGATGTTTTGGTTATAGTTTAAGTGTTGTTATGTAAAAACGAAGGGGAGGTCTGCTCCCCTTTGTTTTTTTATGCATTCTGATTTGCGCTCTTGCAATTATATAGCAAATAAGGACTTTTAGTTCTCCGACCATTTTGAGGTGTCTCACGAAGCTGGAATGTATTGTTATAATTTCAAAACGATTACACCTCCCTCCTGCGGGGGAGGTAGCTCGGCTTTGCGAGCTGGAGGGGGCGTGCACATTAGTACGCTGCCACCTTGTAAACGTTTAGTTCACGACTTTGAGCTGGGGGAGGCACTTAATTGGTACAAACGTTTACACTACAAATACATTTCACGTAGTACCTGTAATGTACATTCATGGTACAGAATTTCGAGCAGAACCAGAGAATGTTAATTGTCTAACATATTGAAAACTAAAATATATAAAGAAACCTTGAAATTTGAAGGCCGACTTCCAATTTTCAGGAGAGGTGTGAATTGCACTTGTTTACGCCATCTTCGGAGGATATGGTGATTATATGTATTCTATATAATACAAAAAACTGATTATATGTATTGCCAGAAATACAAAAACAAGATATATTTGTATTATGAGCAATACAAATAATATAAAAGATAATCTAAAACAAGCACTTGTCGAATGGCATGAATTCAAAATTCCACTCTTTTCATCACGTGGTTATGGGCGTAAAACATTGGAAAATAAGAGGTTGTTATCTATAATCGGTCCTCGCAGGGCAGGAAAAACATTTGTTTGTTTTGAGATCATTACCGACTTGGTGCAATCTGGTATACCGCGTCAGAATATTATTTATATGAACTTTGAAGACGAGCGTCTTGTACCGTTAAGCGGTGCGGAGTTAACCAATCTCCTCGATGTTCATGCACAGGTATTTACAACTAATCCGGAATGCCCTTTTTATTGTTTTCTGGATGAAATCCAGAATGTTCCATCATGGTCAAAATGGGTTCGGCGGATAACAGATCTTCGCCCGGAAATAACAGTTGTGGTAACAGGCTCGTCATCAAAAATGTTAAGTACTGAAATCGCAAGTGAATTAAGGGGGCGTGGTTCAAGTATTACCATTTTTCCGTATTCTTTTAAGGAGTATCTTAATGCGAATAACTATAACATTGACGTATCAGAGAGACTCCTTTACTCGTCAGAAAAAAATACACTACAAAAATATTGTAACGAATTTTACACTCAGGGAGGATTTCCCGCTGTAGTTGGCCGGACAGAATATCGTGAGATGCTACAGGAATATTATCGTGCAATGTTTACAAGAGATATTGTGGAGCGCTTTACAATAAAAAATGTACGTCAATTTGAAGATTTTTTGAAAATTATTATAACCCGTTTTTCATCACTGGTTTCAATAAGCAACATTGAAAATGTTATGCGGGAATTCGGGTATAGCATGAGTAAAAATACACTTCAAACATATCTTGGTTATGCAAAGGACGCATTCCTTCTTTTTGATATTTGTAAATTTGATTCAAAAATTACAAATCAGCTGAGGGCACCAAGAAAAATTTATGCAGTTGACAATGGCTTACTAAATGCGATACGGTTTTCCACATCTGAGGACAGAGGTCGGATACTGGAAAATGTTGTATTTATGGAGCTTCAAAGAAGGTATAACACTATATTTTATCATCACGATAAAACCGAGTGTGATTTCGTTGTAATGGTTAACAATAAAATAGCCGATTGTTTTCAGGTCTGCTGGAGTCTCGAAAACATAGAAACAAAGGATCGCGAGATTCGAGGTCTTGTCAATGCGTTAAAAACATATAACATTGGTATTGGATATATATTGACTGATTCTGAATCTGCAGATCTTGATATCGATGGTAAAAAAATAATCGTCAGGCCGTTCTGGTATTTTGCATTACAATCAGTATAGAAACGCCATTCTATTGCGTTTCCATACTGAAAATAATCATTTTACTGCCCGGAAATCTTTACACTCTTTACTTCCTTATTCGCCAGTCGTACACCTGCAGCCTTAACACCTTTAACAAGAAAATCCGAGGTATTAAATGTCTCTTCAAGTACTTTTAATCTCGGTTTCGGTTTGTATTCAACAGCAATTACTGCATTGGGCTCTGTATAAAGTTTCATGACCGTACAGTCATCAGGAACTATTGAATACCCTTTGTTAAGAATAAACTGTTCAATCTTACAGCGTTTGACAAAAGGAAATTTTGTGCTTTCCTCTCTGTAAACCACATTGAACACAAGATCCTTATCCACGAGGCCGCAGTAAAGCATGCCTTTATCAACAAAAACCTTTTCCGGGGCATCCATGACCGAGTAGGCTCCGCTCTTTCGTATAACAAGAATACGGTCGTAGTTCGATACTTCAAAGAGTAAATTACCGTTGACCTCATAGCCAAGATAGCCGGTATCTTTATCATACCGTAATTTAAGATTTCGCTGAGCGGCCTCGCGCACGTCAACTTTTTTCAGTGATCGTATCTCGGTTTTACGCGGGTATGATGAACGGTGTTTTTCAATAATACCATTCAGAAATGAGATTGCATAATCAATAATTGCACTAAGGTGCTCTTTGATTTGCTTCAGGCGGTTACGTATTTCCTGCATCTCCCGTTTTGCTTTATTGATATCATACAAGCTGATACGGCGGATAGGAATTTTCAGGAGCGTGTCGACATCTTCGTCGGTGACTTCTCGCTTGATCTCGTTCTGGTAAGGCTTCAAACCATCATGTACCGCTTTGACAACCAGTTCTGATGTCGTCTTGTCTTCGATTTTTTTGTAAACCCGCTGTTCGATAAAAATCTGTTCCAGCGTACGGGCATGAAGCTTGTCTTTAAGGTTCTGTTCCTCAAGTTTAAGCTCTGCTTTAAGAATCTCAACAAGCTGATCTGCATTATGCTGAATTACTTCAGTTACTGTGGTGACAATAGGTTTGTCATCCTTGATTACCATCAGGCTTGGGCTTATAGATGTTTCGCATTCAGTAAAAGCAAACAGTGCATCCACTGTTTCATCGGTATGAACTCCGCGAGCCAGACGCACTTCGATTTCAACATTCTCTGCGGTAAAATCGCTGATCCCGCTGATCTTCAGTTTGCCCTTTTTGGCAGCAGTCTCTATTGAATCGATGATACTTTCAGTTGTTGTACCAAAGGGAATCTCTTTAATAAGAATCCGCTTATCATCACTTGTGTCAAGCTTTGCCCTGACAAGAATCTTCCCGTTGCCATCATTGTACTCCGAGACATCGGCGATCGCTCCCGTTGGAAAGTCCGGGTACACAAGATTTTGCTCGCCTTCAAGGTAGGCAACCTCTGCCTCAAGAAGCTCAATTAAGTTGTGCGGCAGAATTTTTGTTGACATTCCAACAGCAATACCCTCAGTACCGAGAGCGAGCAGTACCGGCAGTTTTGAGGGCAGTGTGACCGGTTCTCTGTTACGGCCATCGTATGAATCAAGAAACTCGGTAAT
>JAAZBG010000148.1 GCA_012513915.1 Fibrobacter sp. | reverse complement strand
TCGTTTCCAAGTATAAAACAGACGCCCCGTACCTCCTCCACTCACTTCATCAACATAAAGATAGGTTAAGGTGTTATCACATACTGATTTTGATGCTGAGATTGACACTGTAATTGGTATACAAGAAAAGTTTGCAGTAACAGTTGCATTACCAGAGGTAAGTGCAACTGTAGTAGAAAATGATCCTGGAGCATCAATTGTAGCTGTACCACTGGTTACAGACCAATTCTCGAATTCATAGCCGCTTTTGGCAACCGCCTGGACATGCGTTTTTGTACCATGATTTACTGTTATCGTTGAACTTGCGGGTTCAGACACATCTCCTCCGTTACCAGCTTTAACTGTTAACGAATAGGATTTTATTGTAAAATTGGCTGTGACAGTTGCTCCTTCAGATGTGAGCTTTACAGTAGTTGAGGCCTGATTTGGTTCTGCGATAGATGCAGTACCGGCAGTCACTGTCCATCCTGCAAAACTATATGAATTGCTGGCAGAAGCTGTAATAGTGATTGATTCGCCGGAATTTACTGTCTTTGGGAAAGACCCCGTTGGTGCTGTGATAGATCCACCAGTAGCAGCTGATACAATAAGTTGATAGGTGTTTAGTGAGTAATTCGCGGTTACAGTGGCATCACCGGAATTAAGGGTTACTGTTGTGGTTGCCGATTCAGGATCAGCAATGGTTCCTGCTGTACCAGGAGATATGGTCCAACCGTTGAACTTATAATTCTCACTTATACTTGCATTTATGGTAGTTGCTACACCAGAGGTCACATTCTTCGGGAAGGACCCCGTTGGTGCTGTTATTGACCCACCAGTTCCTGCTGCCACGGTTAAAGAGTAAGTTTTTTGAGTAAAGTTTGCAGTCAGTGTCGCATTACCTGATAATACTACAGTAGTATTTGGTAATGTTGAATCAGCCACTTTAGCAGACCCGCTTACACTCCAGCCGGAGAAATTATATCCTTCTTTTGAAACTGCAGTTATCGTCGTTGGAACACCATGAGTTACTGTTGCAGGAGAACTTGCTGGGATGCTAATTGACCCGCCTGTTCCTGCTGATAGTGTCAATTCGTAGCTATTAATCTCAAAATTGGCGCTTATGTTTTTTGCACTGGTCATCTGGACAGCAATGGAATCAGTAGTACCAGTGGCATCACCAGTCCATTTTACAAAGTGATAACCAGTTGCCGCGGTTGCCTTTAATCCTACAGCACTACCGGAATCATACATCATAATATCGGGGTTTTTCTTTACAGTTCCGTTGGATGACACAACGGTAAGTGCAAATGTACTTGGTGGATTTGCTTCAAAGCTGGCAGTAACTGTTTTAGCGCTGTTCATGGTGACTGTTGATGGATTGGTTGAACCTGTCAGGTCTCCACTCCAAGTGGTAAAATGGTAGTTGTTTGACGGAACCGGAGTTAGTGTAACAACCGTTCCTGAATCATAGCTCAGTGCATCAGGAGATTTGGTAACAGAACCATTAGCAGCATTGATTGTCAGAGCAAATGTAGTTTTTTTGCTCCATAGCACCCGCACGAAAGCGGAATCAGTATTCTTTGCTGCAGAGGAATCTGTTGCAATTATTTTTATGGATGAATTAACTCCGGATTTCAACCCTTTTACCAGTCCTGTCCAGAGATTTGGAACCGATGGCACCTTAACCATAGTAAAAGCAATTCCATCACAATACCCTGATACAGAACAGCCACTGTCATCAACGCAGATTACTTTTATTTCACAGGAATCTACGTTAAGCACGGTGTCTCTGGATGGTGATCTGAATCTTATCACCGGAGGAACTATATCGGGTTTACTTGTGCTGCCGGGGACTAAAATTGTCAATTCAAGAGTAAGCGTATCAGTTAGTCCAGCAGGATCAGATACGACAATACTAATTGAATGCACCCCAGTATCTGTTACCATTGGTGTAAATTGATACACATTGCCTGTAATGGTATCTTTGGCAGGTGGCTGCGCCAATAACGAAAATGTCAGGTTATCGTTGTCAGGATCAATGCAATAGCTACTTACATCCAATGTAAATTGGACTTCCGGTAGTGCTGAGCGCTGCATTGATTTGATACTCCACTGCGGTGCACGATTCACCGGTGTCGCACTCACAATGATTACACAGGAATCTGTGACGGATAAAACAGGTGAACCATTATCGGTCGCGGTGAATTTAACAGTAACAGAACCGGTATCAGCCAATGCTGGAGTCCATTTAAAAAGATTTTCAGTAAATGTTGCACTTTCAGGCTTCTTGATAACCGTTATTGTGACCTGCTGGTTCACATCAGGGTCAGTTGCAGAAACAGGAAGCACCAGTTCCTGACCGGCCCCTGTCTTTATCTCTTTGATCACATTAAGAACCGGCTTTTGATTCTGACTTGTCTGCTGGTTGCCCACAATGGTGATTGTCCCATCAAGTACCATTGGCTTTCCTTGAATGTAGCTGGTAAAGATAACAGCATAGCTCCCGGGAGCAGGAAACACGACAGAATAATAAGTTGTATCAACCTGTCCTTTAAATGATCGTATTTGATGTGCATCATTGAAATCTTTTCCCTTTGTAATTTTCAGTATGGATGAGTCAATGTACTGGGTGAGATTATGAATCATACAGATTTTAACCTGCTTTCCAGTTGAATCAGTCAAAGTATCTTTTGTGATATTCCCACTGGAACTCTTGAATTCAAGTGCAACAAAGGAATTCTCTGGACCTGGGGGTGGTGATGGAAGCTTGCAAACAATGAGCATTAAGCTCAAAAACAGACAGACAATTGTCAATAAGCGAATCCACATACAAGTATACCTCCGCGGAATGTGAAATTTTGTGATGATTTGGTTTAAGCACAATTATGTCGTTCTCAATAAGTTTATCTAAAAAATTTCTATTTTTTTTCGCACAACTTGTAAATTTAGAAGCTGACAGTAAATTTGTTTTTACTAATGTGGTTAATATAGTGCTTGCATTTTTCAGGTACAACTATTTTTGAGAAATTCGAATACTTCAATTTATGGTAGAACAACAGGAGGAGGAAAAGAACAACACTTTACAGCGCTGGATATTCCAACACTGTAAAGCGTTATGCTACAAATTTCTGGATAAACAGTTCTTTTTTACTCTGTCATAAGACTGTTCTGTTCAACCTTCACACGTGAATCTTTACAGAATGTGCAGTTAGGACCAAAAAAATACTTACGGTTCGCAGTATCATTCATCAGGTGAACCCTGAACCATGCGGCGGCTGCGGAAAGCGAAACGCCATCTGCTTTCTGATACACCCAGCTACCGTGGTCAGAACCAAGCTCATTGATAAACATCGCAGGTTGATCTTTGACAGAAAGAAAAGTATTTCTAATACCATCACACTTTGCTACGTCATCTTTTCCTCCACAGAAAAATAGCATTGGAGTATGAACGCCCTTAAGCTCAGCGGTTCCACAAATCGTCATAAGTGCCTTGTAACGAGGGTCTGAAGCAGACATGCAAGTTGACCTTCCGCCATACGAATGGCCATACTGACCGATATTGGTTGTATCAAGACAATGATAATAGGGACTGCTTGGATCTTCGTTCTGCTTGATTATCCAATCCATACCCGCAATTGTAGGGAGCGGGTTGCCGTCTGCTGTTGCAGTACTTAGTGAAGCCACCACGACAAAACCATGGGAGGCAAGGTGCTGTAAAATAGGCAGATACTGTCCACACCAGTTTTGATTACGATCAATCTTGCAAGCACCATTTGGCTCTGGATTATCCCTGTATCCGTTTGCCCAAATGAGTATTGGATGCTTATACCCGCTCGTTTTGAGATTCTTAGGACGATAAACATTAAAACGCATCTGCTTACCGTAAACCGGATCATTTGCAGTGCCTGCAAGTGGGCCAACATTCTTGTCAGCAGCCACTTCAAACGGACCTGCGGCAGCGGGATTCGCTGTGGGAAATTCCTTACCACTCATACTTGTATCCAGGGTAATGTTTTGTTCAGCATTAACTAAAGAGGAAATGGCAACAGATTTAGTCTTATAGCCGGAAGCTGTAACACTAATGGTATCAGCCGCTGCAGCCATCGCAGTCAGATAGTTGCCTTCAGAACCTGACGATGTTGAGTTGACAGGTGTCAGTGTGTATTGCCCCCCATTAAGTGCAGTATAGCGAAACGATACTTCGGAACTGCCGATTGCAGCCTTAATCACCATAACTTTTGCAGTCCGGGAAATTTTCGAGATATCAAACTGGTACATCCCGGCATCTGCATTCCTGTTTACTTCCTGCAGCAGAAGGTTTCCCTTTAAGTCAAATATTTCAACTTTCAGCGGAGACTGTGCATTCAAGGTAAAATGTAAAGCATTGTTTTTTAGCGTAATGTTATTTGATTGCGGTAATGTAAATGATGGATTAATGACAGACGTACTGACAAAAGAGTATTTTCCGTCTGAATCTGTCGTATCTTTCATTTTTTGCGCCACAAGTGACACTACAGCATTGGAAACCGGCATTCCACTGGAATTAGAAACTGTGCCCTGTAAGTTGATTGTCTGAGCACCTGCAGATAGAACCATAACTGCGATCGATAAAAAAGCGTGTCTGTACATACCCCTCCCGCTCTTTGAAATTAATAAAAATCACATTATCTTTAAAATGATCCGGCCTGTAACAGATCACTCCAAGACCTCTATGACAATATAAGCAAATCAGGTTCAGATTGCTTTTTTACTTTAAAAAAAGGGATTTTTTTTCAAAATCAGCAAAAACCATATTGCAGTTCATACATATCAGTAAATTAATACTAAAAACATATGTTATTTGAGGTCAGAAAGGATGCGTTTTCTGAAATATTACTTTTAATCAAGCTCTATATACGGGCAAACCAAGTGTAATTATTTATCGGGTTCAAAAACGGTAATTCGATTTCTTCCGTTTTCTTTCGATTTATATAAAGCTTTATCAGCTGCGGCAATTAGTAATGTTGAATCATTTGCATGGTCAGGAAATAATGAAATACCAATACTTATGCTAACCTTTAATTCCAAATTGTTATATGTAAACTTTTCATTCTTTATGGCCAACCGTAAACGCTCAGCTGCAATTAATGAGCCACTAATATCAGTTTCCGGCAATATAACCGCAAATTCCTCTCCCCCATACCTCGCAACGACATCAATCACTCTAAAGCATTCCGTTAACATTCTTGAGACATTCACAAGTACAAAATCCCCTGTCTGATGTCCATATTTGTCATTAAACGTCTTAAAATTATCTATATCGCACATTAACAGTGAAGTACATTTATTAAACCTGCGACAACGATCCACCTCTCTATCAAGAAGTGATTTGAAATGCTTATGTGTAAACAGTTCCGTGAGCCCGTCTGTTATTGCCAATCGGTAAAGCTCAGCATTTTCGATTGATATTGCCACCTGAGTCATAAAAACATTCAGGATTTCAATGTCTTCTTCTGAAAAAACAGAACTTGAGATTTTGTTATCAAGATAACAAACGCCCTTGATTTCATCGTTATATTTTACAGGTATACAAAGTATCGATTTTGTTTTGTTTATTACCACGCTGTTCATCTGCAAGTACCGTTCATCCTCCATTGCATTGTCGGTAACTACATACTCACCTGTTTTAAGTACTTTTTGAACTATGTTTTCAGAAAATTGTACATCCAGAGACCCTGAATTGCCAGAGCTTTTCGATACAACTTTTTCCAGTATTCCTGTTTTTTTGTCAATCATTAAAAGCACAGCATTCTGAGCTCCGGCCAGTTCCAGTACCGATTCCATAATCTTGTTCAAAAGTTCATCCAAATCAAGAATGGAGCTTATTTTCTGACTAACCATTACCAGTGAAGACATCCTTTGGGAAATTTTTACTAATTGAGAGAATCTTTCTGTCGAGTCGGAGTTTTCTTTCCCGGATAAACCGAGGAATTCTTCAGTTCGTTTTAGATAATATAACGATGACATTTCTTTAAAAAAAGCATACGATTTTTCAACATTTTGCCTTGCCTGATCATACCAGCTATTCTTTTGTAAAAACAATCCGAATTCATAATGGGCAACCGCCAGATCAAATTTCAATTTATATTTTGTGCACAATTCCAGAGATTTTTGAAAGTGCTTTTCAGCCTCTTTATAGTTACCAGTTGCTGCAAGGTATTTTGCCTTTACACATAAATAATTACCAGCAAAATGTGGTAGCATCCTGGTTTTTTTAAATGATGTTTGAAAAACACCATTTAATATTTTTTTGTAAACTAAATCATCTTCTTTTGTCCGATTTTCTTTTTCGCTTGTGTACTTTTCCAAATGCAACTCAGCCCAAACAACATATAAAAAGTTTGTGTACATATATAAAAACTTGTTGTTTTCATTTATATATTTTGCTTTTTCAATAAATTCGAAACCTTTCCCGATATCTCCTTTTATAAGGTATATTCTTGCAATTATGGCACATTCAACACATTCAAGAAGAAGCTCTTTTCCGGATGCGATCTGATAGCTTTCGAGTGCAGCTGTCAATGATTGATCGATATTACCTTTTAGTATGTTGTACCAGGAGTTTAAAAAAGCAGTAAGGCTTTTGACATACGTACCATCAAGTCTTTTAGAATACATTAAAAACTCATCAATATGTTTTTTAACCTGATTAAGTTCTCCCCAGATTAAAAGTGTACTGATATACGCATGGTAACTTGTGATCAGATCAATATATGATCCGTTTTTTTTGTTGATATTGACAACGTTTAAAAGTTTTTGTGCACCCTCTTCATAATTTCCCTTCCATTGAAGCGTATATCCCCAGGGTAAATTAACATCACAATAGCTTATCTCATTTTTTAGTTCTTTTGAAATTGTAAACGCATTCTCAAAGTATTTAAATGCCGTCTTAAATGATCTCATAATTCCAAATATGAAACCTACGTTTGCAAGAGAACGAATTAATTCTCTTGAGAAACCTGATTCCCTTAGACAAACATTTACTGATTTTACTTTTATGTAAATATAGCTGAGTGTATTTGTCGACAAATAGAGCCAACCAAGATTGTCCAATATTGAAATTTTAAGTGAACTTTTTTGTTTAACAGAAGAGCTGGTTTTCTTTTTATTTTGTAAATATTTTACATTCCGGTTAATCGAATGTACAATTAACTCTTTAATGATCCCGGCTACCTTAAAAAAATTATTACCTGGAATTTTCTCGTGAAGGATTCCAAGGGCTTTTTTAAAATAATATGCTGCTTTATCATGTTGACTTGAATTAAAATATACCATGCCAATTGAATGATATATTTCAGCTTCCAATATGGAATTTTTTGAATAAGGAAGGATTCTTTGAAATAACTCCTGCGCCTCAGTTAATTTTCCATCAAATATGTTCATATTTCCGGCATTTTTAATACATTCAATCCATTGTTTACTACCCTGCCCGCCCTTCTCTTCCAGAAACTTTGCAGCTAAGAGGAAATACCTGACAGCCTCCTCACTTGCAAAATTCTCCATTGACTTTAAAGCGGCAGAGTAAACATATTCTAAAGCTTTATCTGTATCACCACTTTCAACAAAGTGATATGCAAGGTCAAAGATGACATTCTGAACATTTGATGCATTTCTGGATTCAATAATTCTTCCGATCCGGTTATGAAGTTTCTGCTTCTTTTCCAATCCGATATTTTTGTAAAAAGCTTCCGTTACCCTGTCGTGGATAAACAGAAACTTTCCATGATTATTAAAATTCTTTTCAAGAAATTGCTCGTTTACAGAACGATCGATAATTTGTATAACTTTTTCTTTGTCCATATCAGCGAGTTCGAAAAGGAACTCCATATCAAACTGTCTTCCAATCGCTGATGCATAGGATAAAAGCATTCGCTGTTCTTCGTCAAGATCAAGAACTCTTTTAACCAGAATATCAACTATACTGTTCGGAATTTGAATGTTGTTAATTGTTTCTTTATTAATCTGCCATGTACCATTTTTGTATTCAACAGCATTCTCATTCACCATTTGCTTTAAAATTTCAATAGAGAAAAACGGATTGCCTTTACTTTTTTGGAAGATAAAAGATGCTATTTCTTTAATGGTATCCCCATTGTCAAACAGCAGACGGGAAATGAAACGTTGCATTACATCCATATCAAAGCCCTGAAGATGAATTTCTTCCAGGCTTTTACCCGCAGATGACTTACTATTTATAAATTTTTGTAAAATATGTTCATCATTTATCTCATTACTTCTATATGTACCGATTATTAAAACTGGATAATTGTCAATCTGATTTGACATATTCTTTAATATCGTAAGGCTACCTTCATCAATCCAGTGCAGATCATCAAGAACGATTAAAAAGCCCCTGTCATGAGTAAAGCACAAATCACAGAAAAACTTGCTCACCACCATTTGAAACCTTTTATTCTCAACGTCATGTTCCAATGGAACCAACTCAGCGCAATCACCCAGTATTTCTTCAATTAAAGGATTTAATTTCAATAGAATTCTGCCAAGCTCACCAACGCTTTTTTTCAGTTTTTGTTTTATGATTGCTTTTTTATCATTTTCAAACCTTGAATAAACCTTTAGGAAGGAGTTTAAGATATCACTGAAAACACCATATGGCGCTTTGCTATCACCCGGAAAACATTTGGCATCAACAATCAAACCACCCAATGTGTAAACATGGTTTCTAAGTTCCTCTGTCAGTCTTGTTTTTCCTTTTCCAGCCTCACCATCAATGAAACAAATCTTACCGTTACCATTTAGAGAATTACTAAACAATTCTGTGAGCTTACTGAATTCTTCATCTCTGCCAATCAGATTCGCCCTGTAATTCAGTTTTATTATATTTTCCTGTTGTCCAGGTATAAAATCTGATTGCCCATTTTTGAATTTATCCAGATCAGCCAATAAACCATTTGCACTCTGATACCTGTTTTCCGGTTCTTTTTCCAGGAGTTTCAGTACTATTTTTTCCAGAATCTGTGGAACTTCATGATTGAATTGTATAAGACTATCAGGTATTTTTGCGACATGCTGATGAATTAATGTTACCAGAGTTTCACCTTTAAACGGCAATTGATGCGCAAGTAGTTGATAAAATACAACACCAAGTGAATACAGGTCTGAACGTTCATCTACCATCCTGTTAACCACACCACTTTGTTCCGGAGACATATAATGAAGTGTTCCAACTATTTCGCTGGTATCGCTGATATCAAAATCCCTGACCTGTGATACCCCAAAGTCTATAAGTTTTACCTCAAGCTCAGAGTTTTCATCATTGATAATTAAATTTCCAGGTTTTATGTCTCTATGTAAAACCCCTGCATTGTGAATGCATTTCAGCGCATTGCAGACTTTCTCTATTATCTGTACAGATTCTTTTATTGTAAATTTTCTATCCCGATTGATAGCATCGAAGAGAGATTGACCTTTCAGAAATTCCATTGCGATATAGTAAATGCCATCATCCTCTCCAACATCATAGATTTTAGCAATAGACTGCTCCTGCAGTTTTGAGACTGTAAACGCTTCGTTTTTAAATCGGATAATGTCTTCAACCCTGTTTGATGTGACATCTTTTTTCAGTACCTTTATGGCAACATCAATACCCTTTGAAATATCGCGGGCAAGCCAAACGATACTCATGCCACCTTCAGCTATTTTTTCCGAAATTCTGTATTTTTGACTGATTACTTTATTAACAAGATTCATTAGACATCCTTGGAGTCATACCGTAATGATTGTTCTGTTAAACATTTTTTTCATTGAGCATTATTCTTACTTGTATACCATTTATGATGTGGTAAAATGGTGCAACACCAGGACATTGTCGTTCATGCTTTAATGTCAGGATCTAACGTGTAAATAAAAAATCTTCTGCGCAATATACGTACACCTAAATGATTACATGCCTACTGACTTATTATTATACAGTGCTGTCGAAATGATTGTATATCAATATTATAGAAATACATCAGTACTTATTGAAACATTATTCCTTAGAATACAACATCACTACCTATCCAGAAATAAATCGATTGATTACATGTTTTATAATAATATTCATAAAGCATTATTATTAAATGAATTATAATACGCTCAATGTTTTTATTAGTGTGAAAGAAACAGTATGCACAAAATTAGATTTGAGCATTAATGGTTGATTACTATTAAACCTATTGTAATGGACAAAGTCTCGAAAGGATCGTACCATGAACCGTATCAAATTTTTAGTAGGTATAACTTTCATAAACCTGACCCTTGCAGGTTTTATATTGATGGACCCTTCTTTAAGAGTTCATTATGAGTAACAGGCTATGATCAAAAGTGAGAGGTTATCCAGTGTATCAGAATGTCTGCATATCGATAATTGAAGTCTGGTGTGGAGATCGGCTATGCATCAGCCATTGTAATATATCCCTCTGATTCCAAACGTTTATGAAAATGTTTCGTCTCTTCCGCAATAAACGAATTGATCATTGCCCTGTAAGTTGCCTCAAGTACATTTTGATCAACGCCGGCATCCACAGCATGTTGTTTTACCTTTGCAATTACCTGCTCTACCCGTTGCGGGGCTTTTACATCATCGGTATTTTTTTTAAACGTTGCAGCTTGTTTTACATACTCAGCACGTGCTGCTATCAGAGCAACGATATTTCTGTCAAGAGCATCGATTTCTGTTCGAACTTCATCAAGTGACTTACACTGACGGATATCAGCCATTTCTAAAAACCTTCTTTCTTTAGAATCAAAAAATTTACAATCATATTTAATGACTTATTAAAAACATTTCCCATTAATTACATATGGAAAACAGATTAAAACAAACTATTCCATGCACACTGGAAGATACCTCTTATAGTCTGTTCACTACCCGGTAGTAAACAGATCTATCTGATTTTTAAAAAACTCAAGATCTTCATGCGCCTGCCTGACATAATCATCAGAATTATTGCCTGGAAAAGCTGTTGTGCAATTTTTTTCCGGCAACCCAACGATATCAAAACCAACAAGATTTGCTTTTTTTGTTTTCAGATATTTCAACATTTTTTCCACAGTTGACCGTATCTGAGAGGGATCAAACAATCCATCACCCCAGTACGTACAACTTCTTTTCATTATATCCCTGTCAATTGATATATACACATCAGTATCAGATAGATTTCCAACTATTGTCTCATCAAGAAAATCCCTGGGGCTGCACGTGTCCCATGACTTTACACACCGCAGTTCATCAAACTCCTCGATAAAACGATCAAATGATACCTGATCAAGACCTGTATCTGACGACGTCAGTAATCCTGTAATATCAGTATTGATTTTGAACAGACTGTAATTTGCATTGTGATTTTTTATATGTTCAATACATTTGTTATCAATTAACATCCTGATTGTTTCATCAGTCAATATCAGGGTCAATGTTGATGACCACTTCCATTCCCATGAGGACTGCTCATTTTTCCGTTTTATCACGAAATATATATTACCATCAGCCTTAAACCGTTTTATCACCTGCGGACCGGCAGTATCCCTGAAATACTGCGCAAGGGCAATTCCAACAGCTGGAAGTTTGTTCCATACCCTTACGGCATTCCCTAATGTCATATACATTATGCGATTTTTCTTCGGGAACGATAGTTCTTTCTGTAAACATTCATTAAAGATGCCGCTTCCCCACCCGTCAAAGCTGACATCCGAAATATTCCTGAAATCATCATGCGAATCGAAATTAATGATTAATTTATTCTTACGTGCACCGAATTTCTGGAATGCAAGTACTGCAAGCAGATACGACATATGATGTGACAGGTTGATATCGACAATTGAAAAAAACGGTTTTTGTCTGAATGGAAAGAGCCTTTGCAAAGTGTCAATCTTGCCTTTAAAAAATGATGCATTTATTTCACCCTGCTTCAGATTGCAACTGCCGATAATTGCGGCAATCGAAAGCACATCAATAGTCCTGTCTGCCCGGTATACACTACCAACAGGCAGATTACCGGTATTGCTCCCCAACTCCACCTCAACAGGAATACTGACCTGATCAGGTCGTACCGGTTTCAAGCCGGACATATCAACAAGAACAGTAAGTGGCATTGATGCTCTTTCCAAATAAACGTACAGATACAAGACCGGGTTGAAAATACAAAGGCTGAAGAGTAATGTCAAAGCATATAATCTATCAGATTTGTAACACTTTTAAGCTGATTTATCTGGTATTATTTTTATAAATGCGAATAATCCGCATTAGCCGCTCTGATGCATCAGCGGCGAGAGATTGATAGTTGCGTATCGCATGTTCAAGAGACATTGGTGCATTGACTATACTCATCACACTGGCAATACCAGCGGAATACACTTTGTCAGCATTATTTCCGATTGTACCAGTTAGTGCAATCACTGGAATCCCGTACTTTGCAGCTGCTGCTGCAACACCGTAAGGAACTTTACCATTGACACTCTGTCCATCAAGAGCCCCTTCCCCGGTGATCACCAGATCAGCATTCCTGATAACATTGTCAAAATCAACGAGTGTTAATATTGTGTCAATTCCTTTTTGCAGTGATCCATTACAGAATGCAACAAGACCGGCTGCAAGTCCACCAGCCGCACCGCCTCCGTGTATACTTAAAATGTCAATACCAAGCTGATCTTTTATAGTTCGGGCAAAACCGAGAAGTATTTTGTCAAGTTTTGAAAGATCATCCTCTTTTGCGCCCTTCTGCTGCGCGAAGATGTATGATGCTCCATTGATACCAGTTAAAGGATTGGTTACATCACATAAGCCTATAACCTGACACTCCTGCATCCTTTTATCCAGTCCCGACATATCGATAGTTTTAATTCTATCAAGATGAATTGCACCTTTACCAATTTCTCTGTCATGGCTGTCAAGAAATCTCACCCCAAGCGCCTGAGCCATTCCCGCTCCGCCATCATTGGTAGCACTACCCCCGATGCCTATAATGATTTTCCTGCATCCGCAGTCAAGGGCATCTTTAATTAATTGACCGGTACCATAGGTCGTTGTAAAAAACGGATCTCTTTTTTCAGGCGGGACCAATGGCAGTCCGGATGCTGCAGCCATTTCAATGATAGCGGTAGTACCATCAATAATGCCATATCGAGCCTCTACCATATCATCAATAGGTCCTTGCACGGTAACAGTCCGGAATATACCGTTTCGACCATTTACAAGCGCATCAACGGTCCCCTCACCACCATCAGCAACTGCGATTGTTATTATATCAGCATCAGCAAACACCCTCCTGATACCTGTTTCTATTGCAGATGCGATTTCCAGTGATGAACAACAGCCTTTAAAGGAATCTGATGCAATTACAATTTTCATTTCTGATCCCCTGACCTCACTTTTTCAATTTCAGTATTTAAATAACCGCTATCGCATTTGTCATTAACGAGGATCATACGCTGTCAAACTGAAGTCTGTATAGTTCATAGTAAATTCCCTTTTTACTAATCAATTGTTCATGTGTTCCGGATTCGCTTACAACACCATGTTCAATTACAATTATCGTATCAGCGTTCCGGATTGTTGACAAACGATGAGCAATTGCAATCGAAGTTCGTCCGCGGATACCTTTTGCTATAGCTTCCTGAATAAGAAGTTCTGTGTGCGTATCGATATTTGATGTCGCCTCATCAAGAATCAGTATTGACGGATCTGCATAGAGTGAGCGTGCAAACGCAAGAAGCTGCCGCTCGCCTGCTGAGAATGTAACGCCGCGTTCCATCACCATTTCATCATGTTTTAAATGCAGCCGTTCTACAAAGGTTCCAGCATTGGTATCACGCATGACATTCTCATAACGTAATGCATCCCATGGTTCATTAAGTATGATATTTTCCTTGACAGTTCGTGAAAACAAAAACACATCCTGCATTACAATAGATAAATTTTTTCTGAGGATTTCGTAAGGAATCCTGTTAATGTCAACCCCATCAATGGTAATACGTCCCTTCTGTGGTACATAAAACCGCGCAAGTAAACTGATAATGGTACTTTTTCCGGATCCGGTAGCCCCGACAACTGCGAGTGTTGCTTTGGTTTTAACTGTAAAAGAAACACCTTTGAGTACCCATTCTCCGGGCACATATGCAAACCAGACATTGTCAAACACAATTTCGCCATTGAATTTTTCCACAGGTACACTATTACCAGTCTGTTCTCCGGCATATATTTCCCTGCGTGCGTCAGTCTTGAAAATTGTAAGTATTTTTTCCCCTGCAGCAGTTGCACTTTGTAAAATATCAATTTTTTCTGCAAGATCACCGATCGGTTCAAAAAAGGTTCCAATATATGCAAGAAACATTACAATTAATCCATACGATATCCGGCCATCAATAAGTGACTGTGCCCCGAAATAGATAACTGTCGCAATTGCAAACCACCGGAAAAAATCGATCATCGGCCTGAAAATGGCATAAACATTCAATTGACGAATATTTGCCCGGAACATCTCATTATTCAGCACACGGAATTTATTAATCTGCTTTTTCTCCTGAACAAATACCTGTGTAATACGTATTCCGGAGATATTCTCATTCAGAAATGTATTCAACTCGGTTATTTTTGTGCGGATAAGCCGGTATGCACTTCTGGCTTGCGCCCTGAATACAAATATAATTAGTACCAGAACAGGAATTGTACAGCATACCAATGCGGCAAGATATGCATCCGCAATAAACATCATAATGACAACACCTGCCATGATAAGCAGATTCTGCGACATATTGACAATAACCGATGAGAAGAGCTCATTAAGCGACTCAATATCATTACTTACCCTGTTGACAAGCTTTCCAACAGGATTTTTATCATAAAACGACAGTTCAAGCGAGAGCATATGCGAAAACAGATCTGTCCGGAGATCACGCATTGCTTTTTGCGAAAGTTTCATAAGTGCAAGAATCTGTAAATATGATGCACCAAACTGAATAACAAAGAGTCCTAAAATGGCAAAGGATAATAGAATGACCATTTTCATGTCATGTGCACGCAGTTGTGACATTTCCTTAACTGTAAATATTTGTGCACCATCCTGCGGAATAAGCAGATGGTTATTGATCACGATACAATATTGATCAGCTGCTTTACGATCAATTTTCATGCGAAGTTCATTACTGACATCATTTAGTTTGACAAGCGTATATTTCTTTTTTGAAAGGATGTCTCTATCACGCTGTGAATCAATGAATTTTTTCGAAAAATGTTTCAGGGTGTTTTGATTAATGAACACCCACTGAGTATCAAGAACAACGCCCTCGTTATCGATCTTTACATTATACAGTTTCTGATCTGGTGAATCGCTTTGAGTATTCCTCCTGGCCATATATCCGGCGTTAACCACATATTTGTCAATTATATCACGTGTCAGTACCGGTACATACAGCGTTGTGGCAGTAGTAACGGCAACAAACACCAGTGAATAATACAGATAACGGCGGTATCTGAAAACATACCGGAACAGGAGTTTTATTACATCAATATTAAACAGTTTCTGCTGCGCAAGATCCTCATCATGTTCCAGATTACTCATGATTCCTCCTGCATGCTTTGCAATTCGTAAAGTCTCGCATAAAATCCATTCTTTCCCACAAGCTGATCATGTGTGCCATGTTCTGCAATCTGCCCGTCAGACAGGACAATGATCTGATCACAATCTCTTATTGTCGACACCCGGTGTGCAATTATCAGTGATGTTTTCTTTTTTATTTCCGGTTTGAGATTCATCTTGATTTTTGATTCTGTAACAGGATCAACAGCCGACAGTGAATCATCAAGGATAAGTATCGATGAATCTGCGAGCAGGGCACGTGCAATCGCAATACGCTGTTTCTGACCGCCGCTTAACGTAATGCCACGCTCCCCGATTTTTGTAGCATACCCGTCAGTAAGCTCCATAATATCATCATGGACGCAGGCGATTTTCGCGACTCTTTCAATTTCATCCCTGTCAATTGCGCCATCACGGCTGAAACCGATATTTGCGGCGATGGTGTCTGAAAAAAGAAACGAATCCTGAGGTACATAACTGATTGACATGCGTAATGATGAAAGCGGGATATCATTAATATCAGTGTTATCAATAAAAACCTGCCCTTTTTCCACTTTATAAACATGGCATAGTAGCGAAGCAAGCGTTGTTTTACCACTTCCCGGACGCCCGATGATACCAAGCGAGCCCCCCTGCGGAATTTTAAATGAAACCGACCTGAGAACATCCCGGCTGTCAGAAGTATACCTGAACGTGCAGTTTCTGAATTCAATTTCTCCGTTTATCTGAGCAGAATCCGGTTTAACATCTGTACCGGAAACATCAGACATTGTATTAAGCAGTTCAAGGACCCTCTTTGATGACGCGATTCCTTTTTGAAGCAGGTTAAATACCCAACCTGTTGCGATCATTGGCCAGACCATGAGGTTAATATAAAAAGTAAACGACACAAACTGTCCTATTGTCAATTTATTATTCATGACAAAACTGCTGCCGATACAGATCAGCAGTACCAGTGATGACGACGCGAGCATTGTAATTGATGGGAAAAGAATTCCCCATATTTTTACCAGACGGATATTTTTGTCTACGTAGGAATCACAGGCTGCGTATAAACGGTCACGCTCCATCTTTTCCTGCACGAATCCTTTTATCACACGGATCCCTGAAAGAGACTCCTGTGTATGTGATGAAATACTGTCAAATGCGCGCTGTACATCGGTGTAGCGATTCTGGATTGTTTTACTTGTCTTAATAAAAATAAAAATTATCAGCGGCAATGGCAGTACTGTATACATTGTCAATTCCGGACTTATTGACAGCATAAACAGTAACGACATTGTACTCAAAAATATGGCATCAAACAGACCGATTAGTGCCATACCGGTAGCCATCCTTATCGCGTTAAGATCATTAATAAAAAGCGCCATCAGGTCACCTACTTTTGTTTTGTTAAAGTATGATGATGACAGTTTGAGCAGCTTTTCAAACATGGAATTCCGCATGCTTTGTTCGACAATACGTGATGGCCTGACAATAAGGTAGCGCCAGAAAAACCTTAAAATAAGCATCAGGAATGCAAGACCGAAAATTGTCAATGCACTCCTCGTGACAGTAACTGCTGTAAATGTTTCATCCGCTATAACATCAAGAATATGTTGAATTATTCTGGGGATAATCAGTTGAATACCATTAACTGCAACCAACACCAGAAAACCGGCAGTTAATGATAACCAATGTTTCCGGAGATGTGAAAGCATGAAACCAAGCGGTGTCTGATTTTTATAATTTGCGTTATCTGATTGTATCATACTATTCTATTTGTAAATTTTACCGTTGTTATTGCTTCCATGACAATAGTCTGTCAACGTATGCATATATCACTGTGTTCGTAAAACCGGACACATCGCGTATGCCAATGTTATCAACTTAAACTTGACATGTTGCAACTGTGCCGATAGAACGCTCCACCCTGGCTCAAAACAGCTGCATCACCAATCCCGGTTAGTCAACTACTGTCCCTGAAAACACAAAAGGCGCATAATTATGCGCCTTTTGTTGTATTTAAAACTAAAACCTGATCTTAGTACTGTTGTGGAGGACCTGATCTGCGCTTGAAACCACCACCACTGCCGCCTCTGTAACCACCACCGCCACCGCCAGAACGTTGTTCGCGTTCACGTGCTTCACTTACGGTAATCTTCCTTCCACCGAAATCTTTACCATTAAGATCGTTGATTGCGTTGGACGCATCTTCCATCTCAACAAAGCAGAAACCGCGGGATTTTCCGGTCTCTCTATCGGTGATAATCTTTACCGAGCTGACTTCACCAGCCTGTGAGAAGAATTCCCTGATCTGATCTTCGGTGCAATCAAACGGGAGATTTCCGACATACAACTTACTGGCCACAAAGAACCTCCATGAAAAAAACGTTGCAGATGCAGTGCAAATTGTGAGGAATATAAAAAAGCCTTACAATTAGAACCTAACATTAATGTAAATACTCTTTTTCCATCACAAATGCAAGAGAAATCTTACAGAAACTTCTTTATTCTCTCCCATCCTGCCTCAGGAATACTTGCACCCACTACCTGACATACCTCATAGCCACATGCTGAACCAAGCATTCCACTTTTCTCAACAGACATGCCATGCGTCAATCCATACAGAAAACCCGCAGCCCACAAATCTCCAGCCCCTGTTGTATCAACAGGTTTTTCTGTACCAACTGGTTTTACCACATATTTCTTTCCGTCATGAGCCACATAACTGCCCCGTTTTCCGACTTTAAGTACTGCAAGCGGTGCCTTTTTCGCAAGTGCCTCAAGTGCCTTGTCTTCATCAGAAATACCGGTAAATACCCGTGCCTCATCCTCATTGGCAATCACGATATCAACATATTCTTTACAAATATCCTCAATCAGTTTTTTTGCCGCCTCGACAACCGTAAAACTTGCAAGATCCAGTGAAACAAGAGCCCCTGCCCCCTTGACCGCTTTCAGCACCGACATCATGAGTTTTTCATTAAAAAGCAGATATCCCTCAAGATGCACAAGTGCTGTATTTTCAAACAGCTTGCTGGTGATTTCATCAGGATTCGTTTCCGCTGATGCACCCAGATAGCTAAACATTGTCCGCTGAGCATCAGGGGTGATTACCGACAAAACATGTCCAGTCGGTGTATCGGATCTGAAAAGAATTGGCTTTACATTATGCGTTTTCAGACCAGTTTCAAAAAGTTCCCCAAGTGCATCATTGCCGCACTTACCAACAAACTGAGCATCAGCACCAAGTTTTCCAATTCCAAGAATAGTATTACATGCAGATCCACCCGGAACAATTGCAGCCTTTTTTGATGATGTATCAAGATAGCTTTTTATAACCGCAGCATCGGTAAGACTCATACCACCTTTTGCAGCCCCTGTTGATGCCAGGAATGCATCATCCTCGAGCAAACACATGTCAACAAGCGCACTACCCACAGCAGCGATTGTTGTTCTCGGCGCTTTCATTGTAATTGGAAAAGACATCTATTCATTACTCCTGTAAAAAGGTTAGTCTGATATTGTTACCCGTTCAGGTGCCACCAGGTGGCTCTGATCTGTTGGAATATCAGGTGGTTCTCATTAATATAGTGATCGCATACTTCATTCCGGCACTATATCCCAACACCACCATGATATTAGTCAAAAATGTGGTGGTGTAAAAAACCGGATTAATATAATTTGTGCCATAACATTTTCATTCGTCTCAATTGTAATGAATTTTAGATCATCCCAGGATTATCACCATGAATGTTACGATATTGACAAAAGTGATCCTGTGTATCGGACTATACCTTTTTACAATACATTACTTCAAAAAATCAAACAGCAGCGACAATCCGTTTACACCAGAAAACACAAAATTTCTATCAACCAGGCTTATGTAAAAGATTATACCCATTCATGTATAGTCATTTAGTAAACACCTTAATTTCTATATCAGGATATAACTTTTTTATTTATATTTACACGTATATTATAAGCAATGCGTTATTGGAAAATAGCGCTATCTGCGAAAGGGGGCCGCAGAGTTGTAAGCTTAGTAATTAATTTTATTTAACCTCAACGGATGGGCCAATCAAATGCAAACAAATCGACTGAGAACCTCAGTACCCCAAAAAAATCCCCCTAAATCCCGTATGAACGTTTTATTGTCTACTGCAATAACGTTACTTATCAGTGCCGGAACGGTTTCGCTGTCAGCACAATCCACTACAGCATCAAAACATTGGGTAGGCACCTGGTCTTGTGCACCATACAAGGTAAATGAGTCGAAAAATCAACCAACAAATACATTAACCGGCAATACATTACGTCAGATTGTCCGTGTTTCTATCGGTGGAGATACATTACGGGTAAAATTCTCAAATCTTACCTGTCCAAGTGCAGTATCCATTAAATCGGTAACCATTGCACGTTCGCCTGATGGAACCAAATGTCCGGTTGATGCATCAACCATTACACAATTAAAATTTAAAGGGGATTCTACAGTAACGATCAATGCAAAATCGGAGGTGTACTCAGATCCTGTTGCATTCAATTTAACTCCAAGCATGCGTCTAGCAATCACCATATACTATGGAACTTGTGCATCATCGAATGATATGACCTTCCATTATGGCTCACGGACTAATTCGTACTGGACAGCAGGTAATAAAGTAAAATCTGCTGATTTTAATAGTCCTACAGCCATGGAGCGTTGGTATACCATCTCTGGTGTTGATGTTCTTGCACCTGCATCGACGTATTCAGTTGCGGTTATCGGCAATTCGATTACGGATGGTGCAACATTGACAGGAGGATTGCAGAATCGGTGGACCGATGTTTTTTCAGAAGCGCTTCTTGCAAATCCGGCAACCGCGCAGGTTGGTGTTCTTAATCAGGGCATTGGGGGTACTTGTGTACTTTCAGAATCCAATGGCGCAGGTATCGGTACGGTACGGTTTAAACATGACATCCTCGAACAGGCTGGATTACGATGGGTTATTGTTTTCTATGGAATTAATGATATAACCGGTGGAAAATCTGCTGCTGATATTCTCAAAGGTATTAAACAGATGGCCAGTGAGGCACACGCAAAAGATCCGAACATCAAGGTTTATGGAGGAACCATCACGCCATTTAAAGGAAACACTAACTATTCTGATGCACGTGAAGCGGTCAGAAAAACGATTAATGATTCCATACGTACCAGTAAGTCTTTCGATGGATTTATTGACTTTTCTAAAGCGGTGCAGGATCCGTCCGATGCTGCTAAAATGAAAGCTGAGTATGTTGGCAGCTGGAATGATGGGCTGCATCCCGGTCCAAGTGGTCAGGAAGCAATGGGGAAATGTATCGACCTTAAAATGTTCGTTCCACCAGCTGTTCATACTATTAAAAGCACAGTCTCTTCCCGGACACACAACACGCTTCTGTTGGTACGCAATGGCGTTGTGGAATTTAAATTACCTCATGCCGCATTCGTTTCTCTAAAAGCATATTCTCTGCTTGGAAAAGAGATCGCAGAACTTGCTGGAAGAAATTTCTCCGCCGGTGAACACACATTGGAGCTAAGAGATAGAAATCTTACAAACGGTCCTTATATTTATTCAATAAAGGCAGATGGTTTTACTGCGACAAGTGAAGTGGTTTTTCCATCCAAATAGGCTGTATTATTTTTTTTAAAACCCGTTGATTTGTAAATCAGCGGGTTTATAGCTCCAACCCGTACTGAAATAATTCTGAATCACACATTTCAACTTAAGTCTGTTTTCCCTGTAGTCTTTTGTGCAAACCTGATAAATGAATCCGAATTCTTTAGCCTTTTAAAATCTTCAAATCCCTTTACAATCTGTTCAACGTCGGAGACATCGTTGTATTTGCATCTTCCGCCAATCTCTTTATTGAATAGTTGAGTAAGCCATGTTTTGGGATTTTTTCTGGTATCCGGATTTTTAATTTTATAATAAGCCGGTAAAAAAATTCCGGCTATCGTTTTCGAAGAGTTTTTCTGAAAAATTACGACTTGTAATCCATTCAAATAACTATTTTTATGAACAAACCAAACATCGTAAAAGACATCCGAAGCACACTCCTGACAGGACAAGGAAATTATAATGAATCATCCTTCAACAGAACATGAATTGATCTCTGAATTAAAATCATTACTTCAGATCCATTCACCGCGATATGAAATTGAGATTGGTGATGACGCTGCGGTGCGCAGAGGCAACAACAGCGACCAGATTATCTTAACCACTGATTTGTGTGTGCAGGATGTTCATTTTAAAACCGAATGGATGACATTCAGGGAGATAGGTTATAAGGCAATGGTCACAAATCTGAGCGATTGTGCCTCCATGGGTGCATCACCGGAAAGTGCACTTATCCAGCTTGTATTTCCTAAAAATGATCCGGCGTTACTGGAGCACATTATCCAATTATATCAGGGATTTAACGATGCCTGCGCTCGATGGGATTTTCCGGTCATCGGAGGAGATCTTTCTTGTGGCAACTCCTGGATTATCGGTATCACCCTGCTTGGTCATGTGCCATCACACAGCAGAACTCTCAGGCGATCAGGTGCCCAGGCAGGTGATTGTTTGTGGGTTAGCGGAGAAACAGGAAAGAGTCTTGCGGGGTTGCACTGTCTGCAAAAATGGGGGCGAAAACATACGCCGGATAAATTCAAATCGTTTGTTGATTCGCATGTACGGCCAGAACCGCAGATTGGCCTTGGCATTGCATTGCGTGAAAATGTGGCGATTCACGCCATGATGGATCTCTCGGATGGGATTGCCAAAGATGCACGCACAATCGGGTACGAAAACGGGCTTGGTGTAATTCTTAAATTCGACTCTTCACATATCTCTCCATTAATGATAGAATTAGGAGAAATACTGGATTCAAATCCGTTTGAATGGGTGATACAGGGAGGTGAGGAGTATGAACTCCTGTTTGCTTCGTCAGACAGTTTTAATCCTGGTTCAGTACCCGGTGACACAGCCCGTAGGTGCAAATGTATCGGAACATTCACAAAGGAACGAAAGGGCCTCTGGTATCATGATGGTTACTCATTGACAGAGGTTCATACAAAGGGTTGGAATCATTTATAGTATTCCGGTGTAAAAGTTTTTCAGACAAGGTTTGAATGATGCTTGCAAAAAGAAGAAAAAAACTTGGAGAGATTCTTATCGCGCAGGGTCTTATCACTGAAGAGCAGCTTCTGTTTGCTCTCAGGGAACATAAACTAACCGGCATCAGCCTTGGTACGATTCTTGTCAAAAACGGATTTATCAAAGATGATGACCTTACGTCAGTACTTGGCCAGCAGATTCAGCTTGATCAGAAAAAACGTATTGGTGACATTCTTATTGAGCAGGGGCTGATCAGCGAGGAACAGCTCAAAGCCGGTCTTGACGAACAAAAAAAGTGTGGTTTACAACTTGGTAAATGTCTCACAAAACTTGGCTTTCTCTCGGAGGCAAAGCTGCTTGACGTATTAAGTGCGCAGCTTGATGTAACACATGTTGTCCTCGAAAACTTTGCGTTCTCAAGGGAACTTCTGCGTATAATTCCTGAAGAAATGGCCCGAAAATATAAGGCCATTCCGCTTTACGAACAGGATGGCATGGTTACTTTCGCAATGGCTGATCCATCAAATCTGCGTACAATCGACCATCTGAAGTTCAAAACAGGCAAAGAGATTGAAGCGGTTATTGCAACAGAAAAAAGTATTCTCACCGCCATTGACAAAAACTACTCGTCAGGTCTTGACGACATGACTAAAATTCTGAGCAATTCCCAAACAGAGGGAATTGATGTTGTCGAGCAGGAAGAGGAAACTGCAGAGAAAATCACCGACGAGGAAGGGGCCCAGGTTGTCAAGCTTGCAAACCTGATTATCCAGCAGGCAATACAGGAAGGTGCATCCGACATCCATATGGAACCGATGGAGAAATATGTCCGTCTGCGGTTCAGGGTTGATGGCGAGCTGAAAGAGAAAAACCCGATCCCGCTTCAGTTGCGCGCACAAATTACATCACGTATCAAAATCATGTCCGGAATGGATATCGCCGAGAAGCGAAGACCACAGGATGGCCGTTTTCAAATACGCATCGATAAACGTGAGATCGACCTTCGTGTCAGCTGCTTCCCCGTTATGACCCGTCACAGAGGTGTTAACGAAAAAATCGTTATGCGTATTCTTGATCCGGAATCCAAACAGCTTTCACTTGAACAGCTTGGTTTTTTACCGAAAATTGTCGAACAATTCGATGAAATCATCAATAAACCTGATGGTATTATTCTGGTGACAGGTCCTACAGGAAGCGGTAAAAGTTCGACGTTATACTCATCTTTGCAGCGAATTTACGACATAGCAATGAATATCGTCACAATGGAAGACCCTGTGGAATTACAGGTTGATGGTATCTCACAGGGTCAGATCAACCCTAAGGCCGGATTCTCATTTGCCGATGGAATGCGCTCTATTTTGCGTCAGGACCCCGATGTAATCATGATCGGTGAAATGCGCGATTCTGAAACATGTCAAATGGCAATTCAGGCAGCACTTACCGGTCACCTTGTTTTTTCAACACTGCACACTAACGATTCACCCAGTGCTTATACACGTCTTCTGGACATGGGTGTTGAGCCGTTCCTCATTACTTCCACGGTAATAGGAATTCTTGCTCAGCGTCTGGTCCGCAAAATCTGCCATAGGTGTAAGGAGCCCTATACTCCCGATCCTGAATTCCTTGCAAAAATCGGTCTTCGTCCGGGAGTACAGCTTTTTCGGGGCGCAGGATGTAAATTCTGTAATAAGACCGGCTATAAAGGGCGACTTGGACTGTATGAATTGCTGCTTCCCGATCCGGAAGTCACAAAAATGGTCATTGCCCGTCAGCCATCAGAACAGATCAAGGCCTATCTTCTTAAACGCGGTAATTTCGACAGTCTTCGTCGGGATGGGCTGCGGAAAGCACTTGATGGCCTTACCACAATAGAACAGGTACTTGGGGCTACACAGAATGACGTTTAGAAAGAATTCTGTCCTTGACAGAATGGTGTTGAATACAGTTCAAAAAGATGCAATTATTTATGATAAAGGTCCACAACTGGTGTTTGCAGGTGCAGGTACGGGAAAAACCCGTGTTCTGACCGCAAAAATTGCCTATCTCATCGAAAACGGCCTCTATCCGGGTCAGATTTTCGCAGCGACATTTACCAACAAAGCAGCAAAAGAGATGCGCTCCCGGGTCGAAAGCCTCATCGGTATGCCTGTTGATGGTCTCTGGATCGGTACGTTCCATTCAATGTGTGCACGAATACTCAGGCGTGACGGAAAATCGCTGGGTTATGATTCGTCCTTTACAATATTCGACAGCAATGATCAAAGTTCTCTCATTAAAAAAATACTGAAAAAACTCGACATTGACGACCGCACAATGGCCCCGAAATCAGTATTACACATGATATCACGGCATAAAAACGCCTGTATCACCCCACAGGAATTTGAAAAGTATGCAAAAAGTTATTACGAACAGGAAGTACTAAGGGTTTACAAGTCATATCAAAAGGCACTTAAGGAACAGCAGGCGATGGACTTCGATGATCTTCTGTTCAATACGGTGCTGCTCTTTCTGGGTTTTCCTGATGTGCTTGAGCACTACAGAAACAGATTTAAGTATGTCCTTGTTGATGAATACCAGGATACCAATAACGCACAGTTCCAGATAATTAAATTATTGTCAGTTACACATGGAAAAATTTTCGCAGTTGGTGATGATGATCAGAGTATTTATGGATGGCGCGGTGCGCAGGTTAAGAATATTTTATCATTTGAAAATCAATTTACCGATACTAAAACGTTCAAGCTTGAGCAGAATTACCGCTCAACCGGAAATATCCTCAATTTTGCCAACGTAGCAATTGCATCAAACTGCGAACGGGCTCAGAAACAGCTCTGGACCGATATAAAGGGTGGAGCTCCGGTGACAATTGTAAAATACCGTGATGACCGTCAGGAAGCCGAAAACGTTACAGACCGTATCGCACAGACAATCGCAACCAGTAAAATAAAGGGTAGTGATATAGCGATTCTTTTCAGAACCAATGCACAGTCGCGCGCATTCGAGGATGCGTTACGAAAACGTAAAATACCCTATGTGCTTGTCGGTGGTATGTCGTTTTATGATCGCGCTGAAATCAAAGACTGTATCGCATATCTGCGCCTTATTGTAAACCCCAGAGACAACATCTCGTTTGACAGGATATGCAACGTACCATCACGCGGCCTTGGTGAAAAATCCCGTGAGGCTCTGCAGCTTGATGCATCGGGACGGGGCTGCTCCGAACTTCAGGCGCTTCTTGTCTGCGATATTCCATCATTGGGAAGCCGTGCTGTCAAGGGTTATACCGAGCTGAAAGAGCTTTACGAGCTGGTAATGGATATGCATCAGCAGAAAGAACCGCCGCATCATATTCTCGGTGAGCTGTTGAAGCTGAGCCGTTACATGGATGTTCTCTCCGAAGAAGCCACAGAGGAATCGCAGGGACGAATTGAAAACATCAATGAACTGCTCAATCTGATGGCAATGTGGTATCAGGATAATCCGGAGCGGGGCCTTGCGGAATTTCTTGAAGAGGTAACGCTTGTCAGCGATATCGACAACTGGGAGCAAAAGGAAAGTGCTGTCAACCTGATGACACTTCATTGTGCAAAGGGACTTGAGTTTAAACACGTATATCTTGTCGGTGTCGAAGATGGCATCCTGCCATCCAAAATGAACCTCGATGATCCATCACAGATCGAGGAGGAGCGACGCCTTCTTTATGTAGGGTCAACACGTGCAATGGAGATGCTTCAGTGTTCATTTGCACTTTGCCGGTGGCGCTTTGGTGAGATCATGCCAAGTATCCAGTCGCGGTTTCTTCTTGACATACCACCAAACCTGTTCTCCCCTGTTGATGCAAGCAGCATATTTGCTTCTGCACAAACAGTACAAGCAAAACATCCTTTGCAGAAACCTCAGGGAGCTACAGCGCAACTGCGCCCCGGATCAAGCATCGGTCGTCAATCATCAACCACGTCATCATTTTCTCAGGTGAAGGGATTTCCGCCGCGTACTTCAGCGTTACAGCGTCAGGGAAACACCGGATCATCGTATTCCGGTTTGCCATCAGAGCGCTACACTCAGCGGGAACCGGATAGGGATTTTTCTGAGCCGAAACACTATGATGACTTTTCACAGGAGAGCGTGCAATTCAGAATGGGTCAGTATATTCGTCATAAAACGTACGGCCGGGGACGCATTCTCAGTATCAGCGGTTTTGGTGATGATATGCGGCTCACTGTGCTGTTCAACAATGGTCAGCGGTTAAAACTGATGGCAAAGTTTGCAAACCTCGACTAAACCATTGCCCAGACTAAAAAATATTACTTATAGAGGAGATATATGTCAGTAACACTGTGTGTTATTCCAGCCCGATATGCATCAACACGTCTCCCAGCGAAACCGCTTTGTGATATTGCAGGTAAACCGATGATCATGTGGGTGTATGAACGTGCAGTTGCATCTGGTGCATTTGACAAGGTTGTTGTTGCAACTGATCATGATTCTATATTTTCTGCAGTGAAACATGCACACGGTGATGTTATCATGACCTCACCGGATCATCCACGGGGTACCGATCGTGTTTTTGAAGTTGTACAGAAGATACCATGTGATTTTGTTGTCAACCTTCAGGGTGATGAGCCGGATGTACCAATAGGGATTTTAACTGATTTTTCATCCGAAGTTAAAAAATTAAATGACAATTCCTTGCTTACTATTGCCTCACATGCTACAATTGAAGAAAGTAATAACCCTAATGTGGTTAAAGTTGTATTGGATAGATTTCAAAATGCTCTTTATTTTTCACGATCCGGAATTCCTTATGATAGGGATGCAATTGGGGCAACACAACTCAGACACAAGGGAATTTATGGATTTTCATCGGAAAGTCTCGCAAAGTTTTGCAGTTTTCCTCAGGGAGAGCTGGAAAAAGCAGAGAGTCTTGAGCAGCTCAGGGCGCTTGAGTATGGGATGACGATCAGATGTTTAGTAAGAGATTTTGACTCAATAGGAATAGACACACAGAATGATCTTGAACTTTTCAGGCGTGTAGTTGCTAATGGACATTATAAGCACTGAAGTAATGCACATTCTTATCGTAGATGATGAATCATCTATATGCGAACTACTTGGTCAGTATCTAAGGAAAAAAGGATATAATATCACAACTGCGTCCAGTGGTGAAGAAGCGCTTGAGTTTGTTAAGAACAGCCGTGTTAACCTTGTCATTTCAGATATAAAAATGCCTGGAATGAGTGGTGTTGATTTCTTGAAGTATATCAAGGAGATATACCCGTTAACACCAGTCCTTCTGACAACAGGTTTTCCAACGCTTGATACAGCGATTGAGGCACTAAAGCTGGGAGCTTATGATTATCTGACAAAACCGTTTCATCTTGAAGAGATCAGTGAGAAGATTAAACGGGCACTGCTGAACCGAAAACTTGAGGAGGATAATGTATTATTCTCCAAGCTTGTCTCGCTTCACGAAATCACCAAAGTGCTCTCATCAACACTTGATCTTGCTGAACTAAACGCAAAATTTATCCATTTTTCAACAAAGATGGTAAAAGCTGATGGCAGTGCACTGATGTTTATTGATCCAAGTGGAAAACTTGCCATAACGGATACCTTTGGCAAAGATTACTCGAAGGAGTATTTTCTTAAAAAAACGTTCCTGCAGTCTTCAAAGTATGTCGTTAAAAAAGGAGAGCCAATTCTTCTTGAACAGGGGATTTCTGATCTCCCTGACGAACTGCTACCGGTCCCGGCAGATCTGCAGTCGTTTATTTCCTTCCCGTTAAAGACTCCATCAGCGATTCTTGGTGTGTTACATCTTGTCCGTAGGCTCGGAAAAGCGTCATTTTCGGATCTTGATCTTGAAATTACCAATGTTTTGGCTTCACAAGCGAGTATCGCGATAGAAAATGTGCGTCTGTATAGTAATATTCGTGATAATTATCTCAAGACAATCAGTGCATTTGCACTTGCTGTTGAGGCAAAAGATCGTTATACCCATGGCCATTCTGAAAATGTGATGAAATATACCGTCATTGTCGCAAAACATCTGGGTCTTCCCGACCACGAACTTGAGCAGGTTAAATATGCAGGTTTACTACACGATATCGGGAAAATCGGTATAAGCGAAATTATACTTAACAAAGCAAATAAGCTGACGCTTCAGGAATTTAATGAAATCAAGCGTCACCCGGAGCTCGGAGCAAATATCATCGCAGATGTTCCGTTCCTCAAATCGCTGGTTCCACTGGTACTGCATCACCATGAATTCTTTAACGGTGAGGGTTACCCGGCAGGTATCAGCGGAAATGATATACCCTATGGGGCACGTATTCTCAGTGTCGCTGATGCTTATGAAGCAATGACATCAAACCGTCCTTACAGAAAGGCACTCTCTCAGGAAATTGCATTCAGTATCCTTGAAAAGGAGCGGGGGCACCAGTTTGATCCTGAAATTGTTGATGCATTTCTTGATATATTGCGATCATTTAATAGCGATTAATTAAAAAATAGTAAAAAAAACAGCCTGAAAGCATCAATTTATTTGTCCTGACGCTTACAATATTATATAATAAAACTTGATTTTGCATATTATCGCTACTGTATTGTATTTTAAGGTTTATATCGCAAATTCAGGTCGGTTAAAATTTATATTTACCGATACATAACAGACCGGATTTACTAAACATGTACAACAAGGTTTAATTTCGGACAATAAGACAATATGAAAAACTCCTCAAAAAATATCAGTGGGCTGGATATTCAGCGCGAATATATGAGCATTGCCCAGTATTCTCCGGATGAAAATGCAGTCCTGCTTGTGGCAATACATCCAGTCTCAATCAATCCAGGCGCAGATCTGGGTGAACAGATCTTTGAGAACCTCAGGGAATTGCGGAGTAAATTCAAGTTTACAAGTGCGGATATTGTCTGTGCGCTGCCATCCGAATATGCCGCAGTAAAGCATCTTCAGATCGACAATGATGATACCACACCAGAAGAAACATTGAAGTGGGAACTTGGGCAGAATCTTGTCAGCAACATTGATGAGTACGTTTTTGACTTTCAGGAAAACAGGCAGAAAGCTCCCAAGCTCAAAGACTTTTTAGCTGTTGCATACCGCCAGGAAACTGTTGCAGGAATCAGTAATGCACTCAGGAAAGTCAAGCTTAACCCGGTAGTAATCGATCTTGATATTTTTGGACTTGTAAATGTATTTGAAGCAAATTATAAGGACAAGCTGGAGTTTCCATCAGTTATCATACATTCCGAAAGCGATAAAACGAAGATAATTCTTTGTAAAAATGGTGAATTTGTCGATTTTGAATGCTTTATTCACGATACAAATATTTCAGATCCCTATTCTTTTTCAGAACGTGCACGGATTGAACTTGATAAATTACTTTCAATCAATTACTCAATTCTTGAAGGCAATCCGGTTGGAATATATCTTACAGGGTCAATGTACGCACATGAGCAGCACAGTGAGGTTCTTATAAGTAAGCTCGGTAATGGTGAACTACTGGATCCGTTCAGAAATGTGGGATGCAGAATTGGTGTTGATGAAAATCAGTTGCAGGCAGTTAAGACACAGCTTGCAGTTGCAGTGGGACTTGCGTATCGCGGGAAAATGTAACAACAATGATTCGTATTAATTTATTAAAAAACCAGACCCGGAAAAAGGGTGGAAAACAGTCAGCCGGAGTTCCGAAGTGGATTCCCGCTGTTGCCGGGGCTCTCGTTCTTCTGCTTATCGCAGGAGGAGGTGTTTATTACTATCTTCAGGTAAATAATAATAAAAAACCGCAACCGAAGCCCTTGCCGCAAGTAGTCCAGAAAACCGAATTCAAGCCATCAACACATGTTAAACCAAACATGATTGAAGAAGTTGTAAAGGAAGTAAATAGCGAACGTGAGTCAAACAAGCGCAAAGGATTTATCAATCTCACCTACGACGAGATGTCATTTGCAGAGAAAATCAATTACGAAGTGCTCTTTGCATACAACATATTTGATTCACTCAGCAGAATAATTCCGGCAGGAATGGGATTTAAGGCACTTGAAATAGATAATTTTCTTACGATGTATAGTGTTGGAATAAGCAGCAACTCATCACTGATTACCCAGACATTTGCACGACTGAAAGACAATTTCGGTTTGTTGCCTCAACCCTATTCAAGCATAAAGGAAAACGGAACGGATAGCTACCGTTTTGTTATCACCTGTAAACCATCCTTTGGTGTTGATCTTGCAAATCCCTATCAGCCTATCGACCATCTGTACAAGCGTGATGACCTGGCGGCAAAAATCAAAGAGTTCAGGAAACTTGCATCAGACTTTAAGATCGTCAGCACAGCTGGTCCTGTTTCGCAACGTGTCAACAAGATACGCGATTTTCAACGTTTTGAATACCACTGGGAATGTACATCAACATATCGGGATTTTGTCCAATTTATCAAGGAATTAAACACAAGAAAATTCCCCTGTGCTTTTCGTACAATACACATAAGGGCAATCCGCGGCAATAAAGTGTCTGTAGTGTCAGATTGTATTTTTACAGTAAAAGAATAGGCTCTTCATGAAACTACGGATCATTTCCGGATTATTGAAGGGACGTTTTATTAACGTTTCAGACAACGGTGGTTTCAGGCCTACGTCTGAGCGGACACGTGAATCGCTTTCACAGATAATCGAACAATATCTTGACAATGCACGGGTTGCTGATATTTGTGCCGGCAGCGGAGCTTTCGGTTTTGAAATGATCAGCCGTGGTGCGGTACATGCTGATTTTATAGAACGGGATCGTATGCGTGCAGCTGCCATATTGAAAAATGCAGCAGTACTTGACATCCAGAGCAAGTGCACAGTCATCAATAACGATGTGCATTATTTTCTCGAAAAAACCGTCGGTACCTATGACCTGATTTTTTTCGATCCGCCTTATGATGATCTGGACTTGAAAAGCGTGGTTCCCGCACTTTGCAGCAGGTTGAATCCTGATGGCATACTGCTTTACGAATCAAGAAAGATGCGCCGTACCGATACAGCATATTCATTGACGCCGGATAACCAGCCTTTCGATATTCGCACGTTTGGTGATACAATGGTCAGTTTTTTCAAAAAACCGGTAAGTACGACTTCACCGTAATTGTTGACATTGTTGCCATAACATCTGGTACCCTGATGATACAACGCAGAATCTTCGGTGGTACGCTGCACTTTTCAATACAACAATGTACTTGACAGTTATTACTTTTGAACTATGACATTGCGGAGTGTATAACAAATGTTGTAAATGTAAAACTGTTTTCGATAATCCAAAACCATTAACTTATCAGGTCTATAATCTATTATGCACTTTAACAGTAACCCTCTGCCAAACGCAATCAAAGGAATTTTAATTGCCACAATCGGCGTCTATTTCCTTCAGATTTTACCATTCACAGGTCAGTACCTTCTGGAATTTGGCGCATTGACTCCAAATCGTACATTTGCTCATTTTGAACTTTGGCGTCTATTCACCTATATATTCCTTCATGATCCATCAATGCCATTTCATCTGCTGTTCAACATGCTCATGCTCTGGATGTTCGGACTGGAACTTGAGCAGTTATGGGGTGAAAAACGATTTCTGACCTTTTACTTTATCTGTGGCTGCGGCTCAGGATTATTCAGCTTACTACATCTCTTTAATCCTGCATTCAGTACAATTCCAGTTATCGGCGCATCCGGAGCTGTACTTGGGGTAATGACTGCGTATTCGCTCTACTTCCCCAACCGTCAGGTACTCTTATTCTTTATACTTCCTGTAAATATCAGAGTTGTCGTGATTGGTGCTGCGCTTATATCGTTATTTGGCACCCTTTCGTCAAAAGGGATTATTGCACATTTGACACATCTGGGTGGAATTTTAGTGGCATTCTTTTACATAAAATTGTATCCTATGATTTTAAGACGTTATGAATCGCAGGTAATGGAGAAAGGAAAAAAAGAGCCCAAAAAAGTTAAAAAAGCTGCTGTTAAAGATGATGATAATGATTTTTTCGAAACGGTTATTGATCCAATACTTGCAAAAATTTCCCGTGAAGGAATGGATTCTTTGACAAACAAGGAAAAAGAGTTGCTAAGGGAAGCATCAAAACGCAATAAGAACAAGCTTAAAAGCAATAAAATAATACCCTTTGACTCGTTCAGGTAACATGTATGACTTTAAATAAAGACCGATTACAAACCTATAAACAGCGGATTTACTCGCTTCTTTCAAGCTGTAAACGGTATCGTGATAACTATACCACACTGCTTGAGAAAAGTAAAAAAACAGAGAAAATGCTGGAGGATCGGTCACGGACTGTCACAGAACTCACCTATAAACTTGGACGGATTCACTCTGAACTTGATGATGAGATGGAGACTGCCAAACGAATCCAGGAAGGGCTTATGCCTAAAGAGCTTCCTGAAGCTGTCAACCTTCGTGCAACGGCGATCTATATTCCCGCAGGTAAAGTTGGTGGTGATCTTTACGATATCATAATCACACCCCGCCAGAAAATCGCAATCCTCATCTTTGATGTCTCCGGGCATGGTATACCGGCGGCACTTATTACGGCCATGGCAAAGATGCTCTTTGCAAACGCAATTGAAAAATCAGATTCGCCTGCCGAAGTATTCAGAGAAGTTAATAAACAGCTTTGCAATTTTATAAAAACTGAACAATATCTGACAGCATTTCTCGGCGTTATTGATCCAGTCAAGGATGTGATGACCTACTCCCGTGCGGGTCATGTACCGCCGCTTGTGTTCAACACACAGACATCATCGGTTACAAAACTTGATTCAAAAGGGTTTTTTATTGGGCATTCAGCACTGCTTAACATTGCAGAATACTGGAATAGCGAAGTGCAGCTTGCTCCCGATGATAAAATTCTCTTTTATACTGACGGCTTGACAGAAGGTTGCAGTGAAGATGGTAAGTTGTATGGTGCCGAACGATTGCGTGATGCATTTATCAGGAATGGTTCTTATGACATCAAAACATTACTTGACAAATTAGTAGAAGATCAGGAAACGTTTCGTCAGGGGACACCACTCAGAGATGATTTTACACTACTCTGTGTTGAAATTCAGGACTCAACCCACCTTCTTACCGATTCCGGTTTTACACGCGAGGACGAGCCCAACATTCTGCTGGTATCATCAATGAATGAAATGGAGAATATTTGCAGTATCATTCTTCGTGAACTCGACAAATGCGGCTATGGTGATAAAACAATTAAGCAATACAAAATCTGTATCTTTGAAATGATTACAAATGCTATTTTACATGGCAATAAAAATGATCCGTCAAAAAAGGCTGTCGTATTTTATAAGGTCACACCTGTTTCGGCATCAATGAGTGTTATTGATGAAGGTGATGGATTTGATTACAATAATTTACCGGATCCCCTCAGTCCTGAAAACCGGATGAAAGATCATGGCAGAGGGGTATTTCTCATGCGTCATTACTTTGATGAAGTACTGTTTAATACAAAAGGTAATCGCATCCTTGGCAGAAAATATCACGGCGGGAAATAAACATGGAAATTTCATGCAACACATCTGAAAATACAGGATACATTTCACTCATTGGTCAGCTTTGGCAGAAAGATGATCTTGTGGCCGTTGATGATGCAGTGGAGAAATACCTGAATCAGAAAATTACCAATATTGTCTTTGATATTGACCGCCTGAGCTTTATCAACAGCGCGGGGCTTGGTTTATTTGCTAAAACCCACAGCAAAGTCACAGAACAAAACGGGAAGCTTATCCTTTTCAATCCTCATTCGAGTGTGCTTGAAGTCATGGTGATCAGCGGATTCGACCTGTTCATGACAATTGTGAAAACCCGGATTGAATTGAAAGCCGCCCTGAATAAATAAAAACATATGTTGGGGACGGTCGCGACCGTCCCGTACCTATTCCCGACCGTCCGTACCATGTCTCGGCTATCCACCCTGTTTATTCATTATCACCGTCACGCAGATGTTTTACAAGTGATGACCGTGCTTTCTCAAAAAGCGCATACACCTCTTTCTGACGATAATCAGGGTAGGTCCAGGAAAAAAAACGATATTGCCCGCGTTTATAATGCAGTGTTACCTCACCGAATATCCCGTCATGTAAATACAGTCGATGATAAAAATCTTTAGTGGTCGCAAGTACAACCTTATCACGGGCGATATACCCGGGATCAATATTTACTACTCTTTTAGTATCAACAGCATGCTCATCTTCAATTGCATTGGTAAAAATTTTTACCGACGGCAATGCATCACGATCGGACAGTGTCTCATAGCATATATACATTTTTTTAAGAGAATCACCCATTTCAGAAGCGTAATACTCTGACCAGGAAAAATCAATAGGGCCATAGACAGCCTCCCGCTTCCCGAATTTTGCGTCAAGACGCGAAAGTAACGGCTCTATCGGAAATGCCGCCTGATACATCACCGCAGCAAAATATTTTACTGATAATGGTTTGGAAATCTCACCCAACGTATTCACTCCCGGTTAATCTGTTAAATCGTTTGCTGTAATCCTGAAAATAATTGTTGCTGATATGGGATGGGCGTTTGTACAATACTGATAAGGACATCACCATACATGCCCACACACCCCGATTCAGGCAGGAATTGTACGGGGGGACAAAATTTCATCATTTGTAGAATGCGATAGTTCTCTTACACCACCTCTGCACTTATGGAGAGGAGTGCAGGGAGCGGGGAGACAGTCCTGGCCTGGCATTTTTATATGGCGCCAAGCCTGAAAGTATCATACTATAGATATGCAAATTGTAATAGTAACTTAAAATGGGTGTTTTTTTACCCTGAGCAGAAATAAACTGAACTTTTTTCCTACAATATATCGTAGTGCTTGACTGATTGCACGGCTATTTGTAGATTTCAGTGCTGGTGATCAACGGGTAATACTTTTGTTCAGGGTTACTTGACAACAAAATGGTATCAGCAACGATAATCCTATGAAAATTAACAGCAGACAGGTTCAATAATGTACCTCAATGCCGAATAGTAGATTTCACAGTTGGTAATGAATACTGTTTTATGGCAATACGCTGCTTAACAGTTTTATTAATAACGCAATTTTAGAGTGTTCATATACTGGAATTGCATTCAAGATAACCTGGAGCTTTCATTGTCGAAGCTATTATCATTTAAGGGCGGAATTACTATACCACGCAGTAAAGAGCAGATTTCACAAACTGCAATAGAACTTTTTCCAGCCCCATCACGAGTCATTATTCCGCTGCTTCAACATAACGGTGCGACTGCACACCCTACAGTCAAACGCGGTGATCCGGTCTCAATAGGACAATTGATCGGTGAACCATCTGAGCATAGCTCACTTGCGGTACATGCATCGGTGTCGGGTGAAGTCCTGTCGATAGGATTATTTCCTCACCCGAATGGCAGGCAGGTTCTTGCTGTTGAGATAGAGAACAATTTCAAAGATGATAAGGCGTATACGCAACCCTACGATCGTCCATGGCAGGAAGCAGCATCGCAGGAGCTGATACAGAAGATTCAGCAGTGCGGCATTGCCGGAATGAGCGGAGAAGGAACACCTACGCATCTGAAATTATCACAACCAAGTAACAAAACAATCCATACGGTGATACTCAATGCATGTGTTTCTGAACCCTATAGCGCAGCGGACACCCGCTTACTTATTGAGAACCCCGAAGATATCCTGAATGGTTTTCTAATCCTGAAAAAAATAACCGGTGCGACCAGGGCAGTTATCTGCGTGGACAATAAACTTCAGGCTGTGAATCAGGCATTACAAGCCAGGATTGCAAACCCAGAATACAAGGGTATCTCTGTTGTAAAGCTAAAAAGCAAATATCCTCAAGGAGCTGAGCGTCAGCTGATATATGCTCTTACAAAAAAAACAATACAGGCTGATGGTACAGCGGCGGATACCGGGTGTATGGTTTTTAGTCCATCAACAGCACTTGCTGTTCATGAGGCAATAATTGACGGGTTACCGCTTTATCAGAGAGTAATTTCGGTAAACGGATCATCGGTAGGCAGTCCCGGAAATTATCTGGTTCGCTGTGGTACTCCGATACGTTCTATTCTTGAGTCATGTAACGTGGATATGACTACTACCAAAAAGGTAATTTCAGGCGGACCAATGACCGGAATCACCCAAAGTGACCTTGATGCACCAATTATAAAAACAACCACTGGCATTTTTGCACTTGACAATACAACACCTGCAATACAGGATTACCCCTGTATTAATTGTGGCTATTGTGTAAACGTATGCCCGCAAAAACTGGTACCATCACGCATCGCAAAATATGTGAAACAGATTAATATGAAAAAGGCCGCTGAATGGAATTTTTCTGATTGCATTGAATGTGGAGCTTGCGCATATGTATGTCCGTCCAGAATCAATCTTGTTCATTTTATTAAACTCGCAAAATTCAATGCACCATTAAATACCAACAGATCCGGAAGCTCAAGGTGAACCATGACCAATACAATTAAATCACAGATTCTTACCGGTACAGAAAATCATGACTCATCTGCGTTGCTTCACCTATCGGCTTCTCCCCATCTTCGCAGCGGAAATAGCGTTCAAAACATTATGCGTCATGTGCTTATAGCATTACTTCCTGCTACAGCCGCAGCGTTATTGTTTTTCCAGATTCACGCTCTGATACTTATTGCAGTATCAGTATCAGCAGCGATATTGACAGAATTTCTTGCAGCATTAATTCTTAAACGTCCGGGCACCCTGCGTGATTACAGTGCTGCTGTAACCGGATTATTATTCGCACTAACACTCCCTCCGTTGACACCATGGTGGATGGCAGCTGCAGGAGCGGTGATTGCGATTGCACTTTTCAAGGTTGCATTCGGTGGTCTTGGACAAAATCTTCTGAATCCGGCACTCGCAGCACGGGCACTGCTCCTGATTTTTTTCTATAACACCATGACTACTTCATGGGTTGAACCGTATCTTGGAACAATGGCCGGTGTCGATGCAGTTTCGATGGCGACACCCCTTGCTCTCTTTGATGAGTTACTGGTTAGTGGTGCACTTGAAACACAGTACCTTCAAAATTCAATAATTCATTTACTGATTGGGAATACTGGTGGTTGTATCGGTGAAACATCATTTATTGCCCTCCTGCTGGGTGCAGCCTGGCTGTGGATTAAAAAGATAATCAGTTTCAGAATCCCGTTTATGTTTATACTCTCATTTTTCATTCTGACATGGCTTTTTCAGACAAATGGAGATTACTTTAGCCTTACAGCGCTGCTCAGTGCGGTATTTCTGACCTGTTCCGGTGGAATTGCGCTTGCAGCATTTTTCATGGCCAATGACACAACGACATCCCCGATTACACCGCTTGGGAAAATTATATTCGGCATCGGATGCGGTGCCCTTACACTTGCATTTCGTCAATTTACGATATTGGCGGAGGGTGCCTGCTTTGCGATTCTTTTCATGAACCTGCTCAGGCCACTTATTGAAAAGTATACTAAACCAAAGGTATTTGGACACAGATGAAACACAGTGCAGGAAATTCCCGTATTGGAGCGCTGCGAGCAGTACTCCCTAATGTCAATTGCGGTGCATGCGGTTATGATGACTGTGCGGCGTTTGCACGAGCGCTTAATGCCGGTCAGGCACAACCAAACGGATGTATTCCCGGAGGAGCAAAAGTAGCACATGCAGTAGCCGATATACTCGGTGTAGAAACAACCGTACCTGAACCGATGATGGCAGTGGTACATTGTAAAGGCGGCACAAAAGAGAGTGTGGAGCGTGCAGTGTATGATGGTATCGCAGATTGCAATGCAGCGATCATTGTTGGAAACGGTTCCAGGGTATGTCAGGATGGATGCCTCGGACTTGGCACCTGTACGCGTGTATGCTTCTTTGATGCAATCCATATTACTGATAATGGTATTGCGTTTGTTGATGAGGATAAATGTACCGGATGCGGAAATTGTGTCAGTGCGTGCCCCCGTAAAATTATTTCACTTATTCCAAAAGTGCACAAAATATTTCTTGCCTGCTCAAATCACGATCGGGGTTCACGGGTAAAAAATTATTGTTCCGTCGGATGTACGACCTGTACCGTATGTGTAAAAGCGACACCATCAGGTGCAATTACCATGCATGATAATCTTCCGGTGCTTGACTATTCGAGTAATGAGAATTTTATTCCGGCAGCATCCAAGTGCCCATCAAAATGTTTTTACGATCTTGTCAGCCGCCGTCCTAAAGCGAATATCGATACCAAGTGTGACGGGTGCGGTATTTGTGTTGAGGTATGTCCGGTGCAGGATGCAATCCGCGGTGAAAAAGGAATGCGTCACACGATCGATAAAAATAAATGTATCGGATGCGGAATCTGCCTGACAGCATGTCCGGTCCACGCAATCGCACTCTGGGGTGCAGGGACAAGTCTCAAAGAAAAAACTAAATATTTGAAGATAACAAAACGGTAATTACGCGGTATTACTGATACTATCTAAGTTTCATCCGGTCAATCAAAAAGTTCCGGATGTAACGCAATCGCTTCCTCTTCATGACGCATCTGAGTGCAGCGCTGCTGAAATGTAACCATCTTCTGAAACACGCTCATCAGCCCTGCCGGGTCGGCATCACTACGGGCAATACCTGCAGTTTTCAGTTCATTTATTAAGTAACAGGTTGATTCAATTGTTGACAGATAGGATGGATCGGGTTGCAGTTTGATATGAAACTGTGACCGGTATTCGTTTTTAAACGAGAGCTTCGGCAGATGCATCAGATTTTTGCTGAACTTTAACATCTTCTGTGCCAAAAACCATGTTGCATCAACCAGTAGCACCATCAGTTTTTTTGATCCGATCGCCTGCCGCAATGATGGTGTATCAGCAAAGCAGGCATCCTTTGACGGAAAGAGAAGCACCGGATAATACTGTGCAAACTCCCCTACTCCGCTTATCAGTGCATTGACCCGCTTATGACGGGTAAAATCCGTACCGATAATTATTTCCGAATCTATAAGCGACAGCGCCGTTAACCGCCCGGTACCGGTTTTCTGCTTGAACGCCTCTTTAGGGTGCATCAGCAGAACAAATTTAATACCGGTATCAATCGGCGTGATATCCTTACAATAGCATGATTTTACAGGGCGAAAACATTTATAGCATTTGTTAAACAACAGTACACAATCCATTAGTCAGGTTGATAATTTAATTTATTCTGTGGTAGAGAAAATAGTTGCCAGAGTGCGGGAAGACAAGAGTTTGTTTTTAGCTATAAAACAGTAATTGCCATGATTAAATATTCTGGATATCCATAACGAGTGTTTGACAAAGATACGTTGTTATTTTTCTCCCAGCGCTGAAAGCGCGACATATACCAGCCAGGGTTATCGGCCCTGGGAAAATGTCACAACCGGCAATGCAATTGCATTTTGAAATATCGCGACCATCACACAATGTTTCGTGATAACGTAAATAACCACCACACGCACTACACGAAGCTCTGAAGGGGCGAAATACGTTATCGTTAATTTCTCTATTATCAATTACCACATCATTCATATCGTCGGTTAATTCTTATCCCGCCCCTTCAGGGCTTCATGTTCTTATTTTATTCCCAGAACCCGGGCCGATAGCCCGGGCTGGGATATTGCGCGCCTTCAGCGCTTCGGAATTGACAATAATGACCATTTCATTTTTCCAAAGCGCTGAAAGCGCGACATATTCCAGCCAGGGTTAACGGCCCTGGACTGGGAAATGGTGCAACCGGCACAAATATCCCGTACATTTTCATTGTGTTTCATCGCGTTAATCCCATACATATTTTTCATCAAATTCTATTTGATACGATTTAAAGAATTCCAAAAGTTCATCTTCAAAACTTTTTATTCCATGATGTTTATGCTGATTCTCAATATAGTGTACCAATGATTGCAAATGAGATTGACTAATAGAAAATACGCCATATCCGGATTGCCATGCAAACGAAGAACATTTTGAACTTTTAGACTTCATCCATTTTGATGAATTTGTTTTTATTTCCTCCAAAAGTTTACTCACCGTGATTGTACGCGGTAATGAACATGCGATATGAATATGATTCTCTGTACCACCGACTCTGTATGCATTACAATTATGTGCCCTGCAAATTTCTGCCAGATACGCATGAAGCTCACTCTCTAACTCAGGAAGAATTATTTTTGCTCGATTTTTGGTGCTGAAAACAATATGCAATAAAATTTTGGATAACGATTGAGGCATAATTTTCCTTTTTTTACATATTCTCAGGCCGATGGCCTGGACTGGGATATTACGCGATTTTAGCGCAACGGATTCTTATTACATTAAATATAGTTAGTTACGCTACATGTAAAGCAAGCATTTCAATTCTGACTGTACTGTACATTGAGCCCAAGATCTATTTTCAGATTCTGCAGTTTGAATTAACGTGCAACCATTAGCACATTGACATGATAGTTGTCACAATTTGTCTGATTTGTTAACTTGAATATCAGCTAAACACGCAGAACTTGTACCTAAGTAATTCATGTTTGAACTATTAAGTATTTCTGGCTCTATAGACTTATTTGTGGGTAAAAAACAATAAAAAGTTAGCATGTGGATTTTCAAATAGTAGATTCTTTTTTACGAAGAAAGTTTCTGCAAAAGAAAGGACCACATGCTACTCAAGACAATA
>JAAZBG010000147.1 GCA_012513915.1 Fibrobacter sp. | reverse complement strand
GCGTCCAGTTCGAGCGTGTAGGTCAGGTTTTCATCAAGATCGGTAAACAGAAGTTCTGTTGTATCGTTATTCTTAACAGCATCATCGCTGACCGTTTTTACCTGCTCATAACTTTTATCTTCATCGGTACTATATAAAGTAAATTTGAATTTTTGACAATCCGGATCACCTGGATTAAGATTCAGTTTAACAGAAAACGTTTTAGGTTCAGCGGTATCATCATTGGGCATGTCAAGCACCGGACTGTCTATTTTATTAGCACCGAGCGTGTGTGTGATACCTTTGAGCACATATTGACAAGGGACACTCTTATCCGCCTGCCATGCAGCATAGTGATCGTTATTGATAAAGTAAAGCTTTGGAATAGAAATCCGCGCGATCATCGTGATGTCATCAATGCATCCGGAGGCGGTAAGCCCCATATCCACCTCGACACCATCATAGATACCAAACAGATTACCTTTTATCTTTGCACGGTTTGTTTCGACAAGGTATTCCGCGGTGACATCAACAAAACACTGCTCATTATACTGAAACCCTTTGGCTCCCGGAACCCACTCGGCAAAAATAATTCTTACTTCGTCCTCCGGTTCTTCGTCGGGTGTAGTGTCCTCAACACCGGTTACGGGTGCGTGTTCTTTCTCTTCTTCCTGCGATCGTGAAAATCCGAGAAGGTTGATATCATTCCAGACTTTTGGCGACATACTATACTCCTCAAATGACGATTATAAGGCAATTACTACAAAATCAGCGCGAACAATTTCTTTTTGTTTTGATTGCCAGTATCTTTGGGATAAACTGGATCAAGCGAATAACAAAATGAATATATTTGATTGTTTTGAGGGGAGACAACTTTTTTTAAAGACATTAAAGTATTTTTTACCCAAGGCAACTTTTTGAAAAACTATATTATGACCGTTAACCAAATTTATTGAGAATTCATATCACCAATTTTCCGCGGAGGTATTCCTATTATGTGGGTTCGTTTATTAACAATTTCCAGCGTTTTTTTAAGCTTGATGCTCCTTGTTTGTAAGCTTCCCGCTCCACCTCCAGGACCGGAGAATGCCTTCGTTGCACTTGAATTCAAGAGTTCCACCGGAAAAATAGCAAAAGATACATTGACTGATTCAACTGGAAAACAGGTTAAGATCTGTATGATCCACAATCTCACCCAGTACATCGACTCATCGACATTAAAGATTACGAAAGGTACAGAATTCAACGAAGTTCATCAGGTACGTTCCTTTAGAGGTCAGGTAGATACAACCTATTATCCGATTGTATTCTCATATCCTGGAAGTTATGCAGTTATCTTTGTCGGTTACATTGAAGGACAGCCAACCGTATTAAATGGAACAATTACTATCGTAGCACGCGAGCAGACAATTCAAAATCATAAACCAATTCTAACCATTACATCACCCTCCAAAGATACAGTGGTTACTGTTGATTTCTGTGAAATAAAGGTGACCTGTGTTCATGACAGCGGCTGCTTAGTAAAAGGATATCGCGACGGAATTGCTTTTGATATGGACAAGTCATTATCGGTTGATAATCTCTGGACTGGAATAGCTAAAGGAATTATAGCAGGAAATTACTCAACGATAAAAATTGTTGCCACCGATTCATCAACTGCGAAAAACAAAGATTCTGTATCAGTAAAGATTAAATACGACGGAGATACTTCCAGCCCTGTTTTAACCAGATTAAATCCGGCAACAGAAAGTGCAAGTACCAATTCGTCAAGTTACACAATTACTATCACATGCAATGATAGCAGCGGAGTATTGTCTGTAAATGCTGCATTAGGATCAAAGTCATTTACCGGTACCCGGGGAACAGGTACTACATGGACAATACCGGTTGAAGGTCTTCTATCCGGTGCTGCTAATACTGTTGTTGTAACTGCTGTTGACAGCTCGATGCGGGCAAACAAATCGATGTTGAATTATGCAATCACATTCGACCCTACAATGCTTGACACGATTGGTCCAACGATTACTCCGGTGAGCGGACCGGTATCAGGTACAACGGTTACAACACCGACTGTTGATCTTGTTGTAAATGTAAGCGATCCAAATAATGTTGACAGTGTTTACTGGACGAAAAATAGCGGAACTAAAAAGATGATGACCCCCGTTACAGGAAAAACAGGTCAGTATTCACTTAATGAAATCCTTACAGAAGGAAAAATTGACACACTTACACTGGTTGCGATTGACAAAGCAACAAGACACAATCAGACAAAATTGACAATAACCCTTAAATACTCTGAACCAAGATATTCGATAATCTATAATGGGAACACAAATACAGGTGGTACCGCACCAACCGATCCGGGTGCTTATGTTCAGGGTGCCAAAGTAACCGTGGCGAAAGCAGGTGCACTTGTAAAGGATGGATATACATTTACAGGATGGAATACTATGGCCAACGGTACTGGAACTGCATGTGCAGCGGAAAGCTCTTTTGATATGGGCAGTGCCAATGTCACACTATATGCTCAATGGACGCTAATACCGACATTTACTGTAACGTATAACGCAAACACATCGCCTGTTGCAGGTTCTGTTCCTGTTGATGAAACAGCATATACAGAAGGATCTCTGGTAATAGTTAAAGGCGCAGGATCTTTGTCAAAAACCGGACTTGAAATTGTGGGGTGGAGCACACTTGCGAATGGCACTGGAACATCGTATACATCTGGCGCAAGTTTTAAAATTGGTGCAGCAAATGTTACACTGTATGCCAAATGGTCAATAAAGAAATGTCAAATCAGTTTTAATGCACATGGTGGAACCGTACCGGAATCGCAAACTGCCGATTATGGCAATCTCGTTGTGGAGCCGTCATCAAAGTACTCAGGATTTACATTGGTTGGATGGTATTCCGAACCTGAATGTACAAACAAATGGAATTTTTTAACGCAAACGGTTTCAAACTCTGTCACCTTACATGCAAAATGGGTCGTGAAAGATATCGATGGAAACGTTTATGATACTGTGAGAATAGGTTCTCAGACATGGATGGTTCAAAATTTAAAGACAACTAAATATAATGATGGTACTCCAATACCATATGTATCTGATTCGGCTGATTGGGCTAACAGTATTTCTTCTGCCTACTGCTGGCCTGATGGAAATACTTCAAACGGCGCAGTATATGGCGCTCTGTATAATCAGTTTGCTGCGCGTTCTGTTTCTATAGCACCTTTTGGGTGGCATGTACCCTCCAAAGTAGAATGGGATACCCTTTGTAATTATTTAATTTTTAATGGCTACTCCTATAATGGGTCGACCACAGAGAACTTCGTTGCTCAGTCTATGGCAGGTAAAACAGGATGGTTTTATTCATCTGATGAAGGTACACCTGGGTATGATACAGCCTTAAATAATAAATCCGGGTTTACTGCACTACCAGCAGGAGCTCGGAGTGAAGATGGAAATTATGGCTTATTTGGTGAAACTTGTGTATGGTGGTCAACTACACAAATTAGAGAAACCTTATATTGGACACCAACAATTGGTTATAATGGTACTTATTTCTTGACAGGAATGCATTATTTTGAGAAATCCGGATACAGTATTCGATGCATTAAAAATCCGTAATTTCCAATTCGTCTTCATTGATTTGTGTCTTGTTTCTGTGTTTGATTTTGAAAGTTGACAACTACGTTTTTTATTATTGTCAACTTTATCATAAAGACATAATTCTTTTTATTCTTTATAAACATTTGCATTTTGTTTATTTATATCCAATAATAACGCGAATTCAATGAATAATGAATGCTGATAAGTAATAGGCATTTTTTTTAATGCAAAAGAATGAAATACCACATTTTAGATTTTAATGACCTACTATACTCAAGCTGATAGCATGAATAGCATTTCGAGATCAATTTACTCTATTTATTTAGCGTTAGCAGAAGATTTAATTGTTAGAGTAGATGAAAAATGTGATGGAATAAATGTTAATTGTATTATGTTTTATATATTGTATGTATAAGATTGAATGCATACAAATAATTTGTATGCATTCTAAAAGCAAATATTATTACTTATTAATTGAGGTATTTACATTCGTAATGATTTTTGAATTGTAAATCACACTACCTGAAGAAATATTGCTGCTGTTTACATTAGAGACTGAATTACCAATCTGTCTTCCTGTAAGATTGAAAATCGCAGTATTCTCTGATGCATTACGTAAAGCACTAATATTCGCGCTACTTTTTTTCTCCTGATAAATTACAGGTACAGTATTGTTGATATATTTCATTTTAAGCCAGCGTTGAGCACAGTTGGTACCGATCGTTGCCATACTCGCAGCATTAAAATGAACATTATCACTAACATATTTATAATCTTTAAGCTGAGTAGTATCACATTTTTTGAGTTTTACAGTTACAGCGATTTCAGCAGCATGAATTATATCGATGTAGGTCCATTTCATAGAAGGTGAAGTTGTCTGGCAAATCATTGGAATAACAACAGGCATTGAGTCTGCTTTTGCTTTTGCACGTATGTCTTTAATAAGATTTGTTAGGTTTACTTCATAATGATTAGCCGAAGTCTGATTCATTCCATCAAATTCACCCTGAAGCCATACAAAACCGGCCCATTTTGGCTCGTATAATGCAGTGTCGTATGCATCTTTGAATTCTTTCAAGGCATTGTCAATATGTGTCATCATACTTACAAAAAGTTTTCCACCAGTGCCGTTATTGGAACTTGGAGGTAGCCAACCTTTTGTCTTATCTGCAGGATCCTCTATATAGGTTCCCGATGTTGCGTCTTTTATAAATGCAAACTTTGTATTTGGCATGGAATCCATTAAGATTTTACCAAAATACAACTCTGGCCCGAAATGTTGTGCATCACCACCAAAGCCAGGTTTCAATGTTGACCATTTACTACTTGCAGCATCTGATCTATTATGAATTTTAATATTTTCATACAATTTGGTTCTATCAGCAACAATTGGAAGTTCATTATTTGCAGCACCTAAACAAACCATATTGGATTGTCCGGAAAACAGGATCAATGGTACTGCTGTTTTCGCAGCAAAAGTCAACGTCGCCGTTACAATCACTCCCGCAAGCGCAAGATTCAGTATCCTGCATACTCCCGATTTTTTTACAGCATTACGATTCATACATTCCCTCCCTTTATTTAAACATTAAAAATCTATTATCTGTTTTCTGATTCATATAACACAGTTTGATATAATCGGGTGTAACTGCACGGTCCGATATTCTTACTTCGTCAATTTTGCCATTAAAATAACAATAACTGTTCGAGTCGATCGTACTTGTTACCGATTTCATAAATCGTCCGATGGTGACATCAAACGATTCATCACGTGACCATGTACCAATGTTCTGAAAGCCTGTTGAATCAACACATACGCCATTAATATACAGGCGCTGATCGGTACCATTGCGTACTCCCGCAATGTAAATCCACTCACCACCGGTGACATTTGCAGTTGACAGATCCCACCCGGCATTGGCATGATACTCTGTAAATTCCCATAAAGTAGAGTTCTTATGCATTGATGTATACCAGAGAAAATACTGATTGTTGCCTTTTGAGAGAACAACATGAGAAAGACTGTCCGGTGTGTCTACATATACCCAGGCTGAAATTGTATAACGGGATTCAGAGGGAAAATTCAGTTTCCCTCCAGCAGTATTGGGGAATAGTATATAGTCTGATGATCCGTTGAACTGTCGGCACTTACCGATAATACCATTGGTTACTGCATTGTTATCCATACCATATGCAATACCATTGAAATTATTCTCACTCGCATCGGATATCGAATCACCAAGTCTGTCCGAGAGATGCCATATACCCTGATAACCGGATACAGTATCAAATACACCGGAATGTAAAGCAGCGTTTTCAGTCAGTTCATTACCCCAGTACATCGATATATACTGCTCAGCATTATTTGCAAAAACAGTATCAACTTTTACCCATAGATTTGCTTTTCCCAAAACAGGATCCCATGATTCAATTTCATACGCCAATGGATTGTTATGCCTGTTTGTAAAAAGGAGATTTTTACCGGAATCGATCACTGATGTAAAATCAAAATTGGAATTGTCAAGACGAACAAGTACAGGAAAATTATACTGGTTTTCTGTAATCGCTGCACCATCAGAGGAGGTGTTGAGCACTATAGTCTTAACATTTCTCCATAATGGATTTACAATTGAAATAGACTGTCCTGATGTCAACGTAATTGATGAACGGAGTGTATTGACCGATTTTCCCTGAGAGTTTTCGTAAATAAGTGAATCAAATTCACCTGATGGTACATCCTGCAATGATACTGCTGATGGTCCATTAACATAAGCATAAACATCTGTACCCGGAATGTAAATATACCCGGAATCCTGGTTTCCACTGAGAGAGAAATCAGTGTTAATTGTGCAGGGCTTTGACAGATTTATCTGCGGAAGTACCAGAATTGTATCATTTTCAAGGAAATTTATATTCTTAACAATAAGATTTGTTGACGTTTCCCTGTTTCGTGCTATCAGGTTATAGAGACCGGCATCAATACTGTCGAAGGAAAATTTGCCGTTATCACCGGTGGTATCTGAAGCCAGCGCTGATAGTTCTCTTTGTAAAGGATTGAAATCTGATGGAATAAGATAGACAATCGTGCTGGCTACAGGCTGACCGTTCAGACTTGCTACAGTACCTGTAAGGCTGTTTGTCGTTTCCGAACCTGCTCCTGCAAGGTTTCCTGACGAGCATGCGATAGTAACGCCAATCGCTACGGTTATTAAAATTTTAAGTATGTTTTTAAATTTGTTCATTGTATTAACCGGATTATTGTGTCAATGGAAAAAGTTGAATGTTGAGCTGGTATACCTTGTCCGGATGCTCTTCATCAAAAGCCAGTTTAAGAATATTTTCTCTGGCCTGAGTGATGATTTCATTGACACGGTCCAAATTCTTTTCTGCAACAGTTATCGTAACTGTTGAAATATTTCTTTTTTCAGGAGCATGACGTTCGAGCGATTCTTTTGCAAGTTCAATGGTTGATTCCTGAAATGATCGTACTGCCAGGGAACGCTGACCTGTTGTGATAATTTTGTGGGTGAGTTCCCAGCTACCTTTTTTCCCATCAGAATTCTCTGCTCTTTTTTTTATAAGGCCCAATTTATGAAGAAGTTCAATGGATTTTCTGGCTTTGTATTCTGTGATAGGAGGAGTAAGTTTTGCAGCAAGGGCCGCGTAATCATTAGTAAACGGATAGAAATCAAGAAACGTAAGTATTGCGGAATGATACCATTTGGTATAATACTCATACTGATGTTTTTCAAGCGCGTACGCACCAACACCTTTTACTGAAAGCATTTTTTCATAATAAAGTTTGCTGTCATGCGTGGTTTTTGCTTTATTAAAACGAACAAGATTCGCAAAATATTCTGCTTCGGATGCATTAAATCCGCAATGATCAATAATTTTTTCTATGGATGCATTTCCAATATGCCGCTGATGCTGAAAAATTTTAACCAGATGGGATGGATCAATAGAGATCTTGCTTCCAAAATATCTCAGCGAAAAATGAGCATTCGCTTCTTTTTTTGAAATGTAATAATCATGAAGATAATCACGGTAATCAAGGTATTTTTTAATTGAGCACATTATTGTAATATAGAATCAATTTACGCAGATGACTTATCTATTTGGTTACTCTATAAAAATACCGTGGGCTGAAATGCCCACAAAGAATTTTGTAACTTATTATAATTACGTTAAATAAAAATCTATTTTTAACTATAATTTAGAAAATAGTCAACAACACACAGTACGGAACATCAGATCCTCATACTTACTTAATAAAAATGCTCACCATACTGCACCGGGTACGCCGTTGCTTCCAGCAAACAACCTTTAAGCATATCACTCACGTTCAATCGCGGAATTTAGAATTAATGGCATTTGGTAATTGACCCTGGCGGATACATACTTTAAGAACAGAATCATGTACCATTCCCCACTATATGACTAACGTAAAAAAGAAAACATACCCTGTATCGCTTTTTCCTTCTGAACAACACGCTTCACAAAAAAGGCTCCATTTCTATTGATGTGTACAGGCTCAGACTGTAACTATTACATTGAAAAAATTTACTTTGTAATAAAAAGTATCTATGTGACCGTAGTTCCACAGCATTTTTTCCTTTACAAATTTATACAACAAACCGCATCTGTTTACAGCTGCATACACTATAAGCAATCATGCATACAATACAAACTGCTTGAAAAATCGGGCATTTTAACGCATATATTCTTTTTTTACCTAAACAGATAAGAATTTACTTTCCTTTTTGAGAGGCATTACATATCTTAAAACAAATTACCGTAGCGGTACCCTATCATTGTTAGAGGTTGACCGTATTTGTTTCATTTAAAAAAGAGGTTTTGCAGTATGCCTACAGGTGTAGTAAAGTGGTTTAATGAGGCTAAAGGATTCGGTTTCATTTCCCCTGATGATGGTTCCAAGGATGTTTTCGTACATTTTTCTGCGATTCAGACAAATGGTTTCAAAAAACTTGAGGAAGGTCAGAAGGTGCAATTTGAAGAAGTTGATGGAGCCAAGGGACCTAACGCTCAGAACGTAATTCCTGTATAAAACCAACTGATCATAGATGATCTGATACGGGCCTGTTAACACACAAACAGGCCTTTTTTTTTACAAAGAATCATATTCCTATATTATTCAATGTCTGACCGATTGTATTGATCAAACCCACAAGTTTAGGATGTGTTACTTCAAATGTACGCACCGATAATTTCATACCATTTAGAGAATTGTCAAGCAGTTCCTGATCAGGCGTTTCACTTGTTGCAACCTGTACAGATGTTTCTGTAATTTTTGCAATATTCTTTGCTTTATCAGAATCACTTTTGCTTAGCTCGTTAATTTCTATCTTGAGTTCACCAAGCAACTTCATCAATTCGTTACGTTTTTGGCTACTAATAGATTTATTGTATGAAATCTCGTGTTCGATCCGCTTAATTGTATCAGTAAGCATACTATTCACTCCTGTTATAATTATGATGTTCCCTATTCTGATTATTCTATGTTGATAGAATTATTTCCAGTACAAAACTTAAAAACAGTTGGTATTGCCATTTCTTATTCCGCTCCCTAAAACCAGCCCCCTTAAATACCCCGCAAGGGGATTTAAGGAAGATCAAGATCTGGAAAAAGTCCACCTGCGGGGGCATTTAGGGGACGAGTAAAAGCATATAGTAAAAAGGCACTATCCGGTGAAGATAATGCCTTCTAAAATATTGTACCAATCAGGTGTACTATTTTCTAACAAGCGGTTTGTACTTTACACGGTGAGGCTGATCGGCGCTGATTCCCAGACGTTCATGACGATTTTCCTCGTATGATGCGTAATTGCCTTCATGCCAGATAACCGTACTATCACCTTCAAATGCGAGAATGTGTGTTGCAAGTCTGTCAAGAAACCAGCGGTCATGGCTCACAACCACAGCGCATCCTGAGAAATCACTGATAGCCTGTTCGAGTGATTGAAGAGTCTCAACATCAAGATCATTTGTGGGTTCATCAAGCAGTAATACATTACCGCCGGTCTGCAGCAGTTTAGCGAGGTGTACCCTGTTGCGTTCTCCACCGGAAAGTTCCTTTACCAGTTTCTGCTGATCAGCACCACTGAAGTTAAACTTGCCGACATACGCACGTGAGTTCATTTCAATTTTACCAAGCATAATGATATCATTTCCACCGGTAATCTCCTCAAAAACGGTTTTTTCACCATCGAGTGCATCCCTGGTTTGATTGACATAACTCAACTGCACAGTGTCCCCAATAACCACAGTACCGCTGTCAGGTGTATCCTGCCCGGTTATCATTTTCAGTAAGGTACTTTTACCTGTACCGTTTGCCCCGACAATACCGACAATACCTGCTCTGGGAAGACTGAATTCAAGATTTTCAAACAGTAATTTATCACCATATGCTTTTGTCAGTTTTTCTGCGTTGATAACGACATTTCCAAGACGTGCACCCTGGGGAATAACAATCGTGGCTTGAGTAACCTTCTCGGCAGATTCCTGATTACGGAGTTCTTCATATGCATTAAGACGGGCTTTCCCTTTAGCCTGACGAGCCTTCTGAGATAGACGAACCCAATCGAGTTCTTTTCTAAGTCTGCGCTGACGAGATGATTCTTCTTTTTCCTCCTGTGCCATACGCTGCGTTTTCTGATCAAGCCATGAGCTGTAGTTGCCCTTCCAGGGAATACCTCTACCCCTGTCAAGTTCAAGGATCCACCCAACTACATTGTCAAGAAAATATCTGTCGTGTGTTACAAGAATCACCGATCCCGCATACTCACGAAGGAATCTTTCAAGCCATGCGACTGATTCTGCATCAAGATGGTTCGTTGGTTCATCAAGAAGCAGCAGGTCCGGTTTCTCCAGCAGTAGTTTACACAACGCAACTCTGCGACGTTCTCCACCAGACAGTGTCTTTACATCTGCATCACCGGGAGGCAGCCGTAGCGCATCCATCGCGATTTCAAGCTGACGATCCAGTTCCCATGCATTAACGGCATCAATTTTATCCTGTAGTTTTGCCTGACGTTCAAGTAGTTTATCCATCTCGTCATCGGACATCGGCTCGGCAAACTTATTCGAAACCTCATCAAATTCATTAAGCAAATCACGGGTACTTTTCACAGCGAGTTCAACATTTCCCTTTACATCAAGAGACTCATCAAGCATCGGCTCCTGTGAAAGATATCCTACAGTACGACCAGCTTCAAGCCACGCTTCACCCTGAAAATCAGAATCAATACCTGCCATAATTTTCATCAGAGTACTTTTTCCTGAACCGTTTACACCGATAATACCTATTTTCGCACCATAATAAAAGGAAAGAGATATATCCCTTAGCACTTCTTTTTTGTTTGGATACACCTTTGTTAACCGGTGCATGTAATAGACAAATTTTTCAGCCATTAACATATTCCCTGATAAAAGTTAAAACATAAATCTCAGCATTCATACCTGAAATTCAGTAATAATCTGGAAAAATCAGGTATCACTCATGCACAACACTGGAAATTTAATCCATTAAATTACAACATGTCACTGATTAATAGTTGTTTTTTTAACCGGAATCAGTTCTGAACAGTGTAATTATTTTCAACCGGAGTGCATTGTAATAATTTATTATTAGTTTAGTAACGGTGTACAATCAGTTCTGTTTTCCAATCATTTCCAACCGGGATACCATCTTTGAACGAAAAACCATTTGATATCATAATAATCGGATCAGGAATAGGTGCGCTGACAACCGCAGCCCTGATGTCCGGTATCAACAAAAAACGTGTGCTCATTGTTGAACAACATGATCGCATTGGAGGATATACGCACACTTTCACCCGTAAGGGATATACCTGGGATGTCGGTTTCCATTATATCGGCGAGATTTTCAACAAGAAACTAGCCGGGCTTGTAATGAATTTTATCACTGGCAGAAAACTGACATGGAGGAAAACTCCGGAGCCGTTTGAAACTTTTATCTACCCCGGCTTTACATTTTCAATGTACGGTAATCAAAAGAAGTTTAAAAGTGATCTTCTTAACAGGTTTCCCCACGAATCAAAAGCTATCCGTTTATATTTTCGCGACATTAACAAAGTTTCACTCTGGTTTGCCTGTTATTTTCTCAGCCGTTTTTTACCAACCGTTTTAAAAGTACCGGTATCTCTTGTCAGAATGTTTCATGATCGCCTTGCGCTAATGTCCACAGAAGAATACATGAAAAGGTTTAACGATGAAATACTGCGATCAATATTGACATCGCAATGGGGTAACTATGGTCTGCCGCCATCACAGAGCATTTTTATGATTCATGGTCTGATTGTAAAGCATTTTATCAATGGTGGTTACTACCCTGAAGGTGGTTCCGGAGAGATTGCAAAAAGCATTCTGCCTCATATTGAAAAGTATGGCGGCGAGACAATTATAAACTGTAAGGTAAAAGAAATACTTATCCATAATAATCGTGCTACCGGCGTAGCTGTCGAAACCAGGGAAAAGGGTATGAATATCCGTCGGGAATATTCAGCGCCAGTCATAGTCTCCTGTGCCGGAGCGTTCAATACATTTACAAAACTCATAGCAGAAAGACACAACTTTCCTTTTGTAAAAAGATGCAGGGAACTCAACAGGCCATCAATGTGTGTCGCGCTCTATCTTGGACTAAAGGGTGATATTCGTTCGCTTGGCATTACCGGTTCAAACTGCTGGATTTATGATACGCTTAATCATGAGTCAACCTACAACAATGCAACCTTACTTCAAGGGAAACCATCTTCCTGTTTTGTTTCCTTTATTCCATCAACAGAACAACCGGATACCTTTAAAACTGCAACGATAATTTCATTAACCAGTTATTCACATTTTGAAAAGTGGCGACATCAAACAAGAGGAAAACGCGGCAGTGATTATTATGTACTAAAAGAAACTATTGCCCGGGGCCTTATCAATTTTGTCAATGCACAGTATCCGGGATTTTCCAAGGCTATTGACTACTATGAACTGGGAACGCCACTATCGGCAGAAGACTTTACGGAATGTCCGGATGGTGCAATGTATGGCCTTGGAGCAACAGCAGAGCGCTATAAGCAGAAGTGGCTTGCACCGGTTACACCGGTTAAAGGATTATATCTGACAGGAGCTGATGTCAGCTCACTTGGAATTGTGCCATCAATGATGTCCGGGGTGGCAACAGCGTCAGTGTTAAGCGGAACACTTGGTCTGTTTAAGATCGTTGGACATATCAGGCGTTTTTCACGAAAAAAGTCGTAAGACTGCTGCATAATCGGGACATATAGGAAACACCCACAATTCAACATACCGCTATCCCGGTATGCCTCATAATCCTAAATGGCGCATCACAGAAATATCAATAAAAAAGCCCACCCAGAAAACTGAGCAGGCTTAATATACGGACCGGACGAGGCTCGAACTCGCGACCTCTGGCTTGACAGGCCAGCGTTCTAACCAACTGAACTACCAGTCCATTAAACTATTTCAATTGGGCGTTGAGGGATTCGAACCCCCGACCACCTGCTTGTAAGGCAGGTGCTCTATACCAGCTGAGCTAAACGCCCGACGATTTCAAAGTTACTTATTATCAGTCTTCTTAGAGAAGATTATTGAACAAGGTATCAGAACGATGTAAGAGACTACTAATATAATTGGTGCTACACTCTTTGACAAGGGATTATTTGCAGGTCCCTGTGCTAAAAGAATATAACCTATTACTAATACAAGTACAGCAATACCAAGGAGTTTTGCGTTAATTGTAGTAGGTAATCTATTCATTATTCAGTTCCTTTTTCCTGTTCATTTCAAAGACACGTTAAAACTACAACATTCCAAAATCAATGTCAAGAATTTATTTGTAATTTCTTATAAATTTCTTCTTTTTCTTCACTTGATGAAGCACCATTGAGCGCATTTATCCTCTCCCCTGTTTTTCGGATCATTTCATTCATCAAAACAGCAAGATTCTGCATCTCATCACCCTTACGCAAATGTATCTGGTCTGTGTAATTTCCCGATATCATATTATGACAAACCTTTTCAAACCGATATACCGGCCCGGCAATCTTATGAGAAAAAAATATTGTCAGCAAAACAATCTGCACCATCACAAGAATCATACCGACTCCAAAAACCCACAATAGTGAACTTAATACGGTTTGCTTGAATTCTTTATTTGAGGAAAATGTGCGTATATACTCATTGATTCCTGTCAGTGATGCTTTATACTGTTCAACGGATGGTTCCTGTTGATCCTGCAATCCAAGAGTGACACGATTCTCAATATCCTTCTTGATTATTCGTGTGGTCGTATCGATAATCGTCACCGATGCGAAATAGAGGGTAAAAATCATGAACAGGAGCAAAATGAACATTGGTATAAAAAATGATACCATGTACCGCCCCTGAAACTTCCGGTCAATGAAAAAATGGGTTCGTGAAAAAACAGCATTCTTTGACTGCATACCCTTATGCCCCTTTCGGATACTCAATTCTGGAATGAAAAATTCCCTGAAGAACCGGCATGAACCCTTCAACTATAAGATCCAGATCTTTTAATGTCAAGTCACTTTGATCAAGTTGTGACGAAAGGAACTTGTCGCGAATGATTTTTTTAACAAGTTCCCTTAATAGTTTCGGTGAACTTGTCCCCAGACTCCTTGATGCAGCCTCGACTGAATCAGCAAGCATGATAATTGCAGCTTCCGGACTCTGAGGGATGGGACCACTGTACATGAAATCCTGCTCCTGAACCTGTTTATGAGGATCCTGCTCAAGTGCCTTCTCATAGAAAAATGATACCGTACTCGTACCATGATGTTGCATAATAACATCTTTTATCACACCGGGAAGCCTATGCTTGATTGCAAGCTCAACACCGTCTTTTACATGTGAACAGATAATCAGTGCACTCATTGATGGTGCGAGTTTTGTATGGCGATTTTTTTCCACCGGTAGATTGTTCTCGACAAAATAATCCGATTTTTCGATCTTCCCGATATCGTGATAGTATGATGCCACACGGGCAAGCAGTGCATTTGCGCCAATTTTTTGAGCAGCTGACTCCGCAAGATTGCCCACAAGTACACTATGGTTATACGTGCCGGCAGCTTCGATAGAAAGGCGTTTTAAAATAGGATGATTCATGTCAGAAAGCTCAATAAGTGTCATATTTGTGGTAAGATCAAATATCCGTTCAAAAAGCGGAGTCAGCGCCATCGACAGGAAAACCGATATTACAACACTGATCAGTGCAAGAGAATAATTCTGTAACAGTGTCAGAAAAGAGAAATTAAAGCTGGCAAAATGCCAGATGGTAATTACAACAATGCTTATCAGCAGTACCTTGGGAATAATCTTGAAAAAATGAAGACGATACCGTATATCCCGCACAGTGTAAATTGACACAAGTCCACCTAACAAACAATACATAAAAAAGTAGTGGCTGAATCCGAGAATCACACCGCTATAAATACTCATGAATAAAAGCGACAGGAATGCAATATATGGGTTAAACAGTATCGCAGTCAGCATCGGTCCGGCTGTAAAGGGCAGTAAATACTCCGGTACAATTGTGGTAAGCTCCCCTGATGGCAGTACGAGACGTGAAGCTATAAACAATCCAAAACGCATGATTACCATCTGAATGATGATTATTGACGCCAGGGCAACAAGCTTCCGCCCGTTTGTAATAAGGTTTTTTTCGTAATTGTAAAGATAAAAAGCGATAAAGCAAAGCGGAAGAAAAAGTATCAGCAACCGGCCGGTATTATTTGCCCAAATTCTTCGTTTTTCTTCGTTGTTACCCGTTTTGTAAAGAGCATGCTGCAACGACATTAAACGGGAAAGAATATCCGGTGTTACGACCTGATGTTTCCTTACAATTTCGGAATCTTTAATTACTTTACCGATTACCTCCATGACTCCCTGTGATGCTTTCTCACGCCGGGAATCAGTCAGGGCATTGTTAATCTGCACATTTGACTTTACATATTTAGACATCATTTCGAATAATGCATTTAATGGTTCGTCAGCATAGCGACGCGATTGCCTGAGTTTACGTATCAAATCCTCAAGTGCAACCTCACTGACCGGAAGATCACTAAGCCGTACTGTCGTTTCAGAATTTCCTTTTCGTAATGTAACATATTCATGGTCGTATAATAAATACCGCTCAAACGATGCATTGTACTCAGTTCTCAGACGTGATAGTTTATCGAGTGATCCTACGACAGGTATCTCGGAAATTCCTTTGTCCATGAGATCCTCAGTGAACGAAAGTGCGTCACCAATCAGCCGTGGATTTGCAATGATTGCCCGTATTGTTGATATCGAAAACTCATTCATCTGAACCAGTGATTCGATAGTTTTAACAGAATCAACGTTTTTACCTTTTACGGCGACATTAATCCGTTCCCGAAGATTGTTAAACTTTTTACGTACATCATCTTTTATATCAGTATTATACTGCATTACCAGCAGCACTTTGCTCTCGGCTTTTTTCCGTTCGCGCTCCAGTTCATCGGGCATCCTGATTATATCATATGAAAATGGTGCAATAATCGTCTCAGATGAGACCTCACCGACTTTGGGAAGGTTTAGCACTTGTACTGACACAGTATAGGGAAATAAAATCAGTGTAAAAAGGATTGTACAAATTAACACGACAAGCGGTAATGACAGGTATTTAAGAATGTTAAAATCAGGCAATAACCTACCCACAGATATTTTACGTGTATCCCGTTTCTTAAATGTAAAAATTTTAAACATATGTTATGCTATCAACCTGATAATTTTCTTTCTGTTAACTATTCGTACCATCGTACCTTTTAAAACCAGTTCTCCCCGTATTTCTGTGGTTAGCCAACCGTTCATACAGGACTCTAACAATCAAGCGGAAAAAAACACTCTGTGTTAGTAATATATATCTAAACAATAATAATGCAACAGCTCTGTTATAAAAGCTGCCATTGACCTCATAGTACCCTACCATGCCGAAAACCTGCGAGCCGGCTCAGAATGCAGAATGGAAATCTGATCAGCCAATGCCTGAACATTAAGATATTATGTGCGTATTATAGAAGCTGGTGACAACTTCTGAAGAGATGTGCGTTTTTGTAAGAATTTCTGCAATCTGCCTGCGGTTTGATAAACTCCTGCCGAGGTGAAACCAGGAATCTCATACTGCTCACTAACGGTACGAAGAATCTTATTTTTAGTTTCAACGGTACGATTTTTAATGACAGGATCTCTGCCAGTTCATATGCAACCAGCTCCCGAACAGGCATCACTCTTTCGATAACCGATGGAGCAAAATAACACGGTGCAAGGCCTTGCTGCCCCCCCCCCGGGAGAGTGTAAACAAAAACAATACACCAGTAATCCCGGTGGAAGCCCTTTGTAATACCAGCATTCAAAGTTCCTTGATACTGTTTACCAATCAGGGCTTTTATTGAAGGTCGTTAAACTCCTGTTGTTTTGCATTGAAATCTGACTGTTTTCCCTGAAGTTCCTGTTCAAGCTGCATACGTTCCTGACGAAGCTCAGAAAGTTTTCTTTCAGCACTTTCCGCAGCAACTCTGGCATCCTCCAACTTTGAAACTTCCTCCTGGCTTGGTTTTTTTGTACAACCAACGCCGGCACAAGCAATTAAAGCGCTAAATACGCCAATCGAAACAATCTTAGAAACCCTGGACATTAAGACCTCCTGATTTTTCCGAACATTTTAAAAAAGGTCAAGGTTTATGTGTAATAATAGTTTCCAACCAGATACGATGTCAAGTTGAAGTTGAAAGTGAGAAGTAAGCACTTCGAAAACAACCGCCTAAAAAAACATGTTCAATGTTCATTTTCTCTGTCTTCTGTACCTGCAACAATAAAACCGTATAATCAGGTAATTACCGGTTGGTGCACAGTGCAATACATACATTACATTGCACTATGCACCAACAACAACTGGTATATAGTATACCTAAAAAATACAGATTAATCTTCGACTTTTTTAATATATAACTCTTTCAACTGACGGTCGCTGACAACATCCGGTGCATTGTCCATAAGGGAAATACCGGCACTTGTCTTTGGAAACGGTATAGTATCACGAATACTATCAAGTCCAAGCATCAACATGACAAGGCGATCCAGACCAAAGGCAATTCCACCATGAGGAGGTGCTCCAAAGGAAAGTGCTTTGAGCAAAAATCCAAATTTTGCTTCAGCTTCCTCAGCACTGATTCCAAGCAGTTCAAACACTTTCTGCTGTACATCACTGCTGTGAATCCGAATGCTGCCGCCGCCCAATTCAAAACCATTGAGAACAAGGTCATAAGCACGTGCACGGGCTTTATAATACTCTGGAGTGGTGATCAGCGGAATATCTTCTGCAAGTGGTGATGTAAATGGATGGTGCACTGAGACATATCGCTGTTCTTCATCGCTATACTCAAACAGTGGAAACTCTTTAAGCCACAGGAAGTTGAACTCATCTTTTCTGATCAGATTTTTTATTTTACCAATCTCCAGACGAAGCTGACCAAGCGATGTAAAACAAACTTTTTCTGATGCTGCAACGATAAAAATCATGTCACCCTTTGATGCACCGGTTTCTTTAACAAGTGAGTCAGCTTCTGTATCAGAGAGGAACTTTCGTGATGGTCCCTCAAGACCGGCATCAGTGAGACGCAGCCAGACAAGACCCTTTGCACCATACTTTCCAACAAGTGCAGTAAGGTCATCAATTGCTTTGCGAGAAAAATCACTGCACTGAGGCGCAACAAGCGCTGCAATGTTACCGTTACAATCAATCGCGCTCTGGAAAACCTTGAACTCCGATTGTGTAAACAGTGATGTCACCTCTTTAATCGGAAGGTCAAAACGCATATCCGGTTTATCACTTCCATATCTATGGAATGCGGTATCATAGGTCATGCGGGGAAATGGTGTTTTTATGTCAAGGTTTAAAACATTCATGAAAATTGACGCAATCATCCCCTCAAAGACAACAAAAATATCCTCTTCATCAATAAATGATAATTCGGCATCAATTTGTGTAAACTCCGGCTGACGATCCGCACGAAGATCCTCATCCCTGAAACAGCGGGCAAT
>JAAZBG010000146.1 GCA_012513915.1 Fibrobacter sp. | reverse complement strand
GATTTGAATTGTAGCGGCTATCGGGTTGATTCGATGGATACTACAATATCGTCAGATTCTATGACTATTGATTGGCAGTTTCCGGTAGATAAAGTAAAAAAAATGAGAACCTATGTGCGTCCGAAAATGCCACGGTACTATGTGAATGTGTATAAAAAGAACAATGAAGTTTCCGGTATTTTAAAATCAAATGAGATTGATATTACCGGGAAGCTCAGAATTTCTATAGAGAACGAAAATGGTATTGCAGTTAAGGATCAAAAATTTACCATAAAATTATCTAACGGGATACTTATTTCTGGTGTGACTAATCAGGCTGGTATATTTGAGAAGAAAAATGTTCTGTTAGGTGAGCATACAATCAGTTTTATATCAAATCCATTAATTTCCAAAGGTAAACCGGAAGTTTTAGAATCACCGATAAAGGGCAAAACCTTTATTCTTGACATGTTTGATACAAATAGGTTTTTCTCTGGAAATTGCATCGTTAAGTGTCTGCATCAAGTTGACAATAGGTATAGGTGGGTGTTGGATCCACCTGAATTCTGCATTGTTGAAAGTAAAAAAGCGGGTAAAGCTGAACCTGATAAAGTGTCAATTTATTATAACAAAGATTATAAGTTAACATGCAATAATACCGATATCACAAAAGCACGGGAATCAATTTTCAATCGATATGATCAGGTATGTTCTCATTCTGTTGCAGGAGCTACACTTCCGGTGTTTGATAAGCGATACTGGAAATGGCTGAATACCGAGGTCCGGTATGAGATAAAAGGCGGACCAAAACCGCTTGTACTTAAAGCCTATCCATCCAATGAATATGCTTTAAGTATCTGTTTCCCAACACCGTCAATATTTGAATCCGGTGCAAAATATGGCGACAAGGTTGTTGAAAATTTTGAAGATAAGAAAATTAAACCGCTTGTTCCAAAAATATTTAAGTTTCAACCTAAACAACCCGATCAGGGAAAATGGGGTGTACTTGAGCATCCTCTTGCTATTATGTCAACAGACAGGCCTGTGGCATTTTCGATTAATGGTCAGGAGATAAATCTAAGCTTTTTAGACGCGATAGGGTCCATTTTGACTATTTACAAAAAAGTTAATAGTATTGTTGACCTGATCAAACAAAATATACCTGAAGCAGGTTTCTATTATAAATTTGACAATAAATTTTTTGAAGGAAAATTGGGTCTTGCCTGGAGCTGGAAAGAATACAAAGATCATCGCGCATTTGTTGGTGTTGCAGCATCAATTGAATTGACATTGGTTTCAATCACAATTGAGCTTGGTATTGGATTTGACATATGCAATGTTGCCGGGCAATTATATGGAAGTCTTGCTGGTGATATAAAAATTGCTGCATCGCTGGAGAGAATTTCTCCTGATAATGTAATAGATCTGGTTATTCCATTTGCTGCAAATATTGGTTTGACCTTTGGTGCACGTGTGAAAGCAGGAACTCTTATTCGCGCAGATGCACTTGTAACATCTGGATTAAATTTTACTGCAGGGAAATTTAAATGTAATAGTAGTGATGGTTTAGGATTTGAAATGAATCTTAAATGGACTGGGATAAAAGCTAAAGTTGCCGTATCTGCCGGGGTTGGAAAATCGGGAGGTAATAAATTACCAACAGGTCAACAGGCTGAAGCTTTTAATTCCGGCAAAGAATGGGTTTGGGCGGATGAGTGTGATTGGGGATTAATAAAGTGGCCTTCAGAAGAAAAATATGTACCTGATCATTTACCAAGCAATGAAATCAGTTCGATATTTGAAACAATATTTACAAAGTGGCGAAATGTTACCGTGTATGATTCAATTGGCATTGAGTATAAACGGTCAGATGTTATTAATAGATTGGTTAAGGAAATTGATAATAAAAAAGATATGAAACGTACTAAAAATGTTGTTGAAGCTATTGCACGTAAAGTCAGAGAAGATTTTAAGAATTCGTATGAGACTGTTAACGGTTCAACAGGGTTACAATTAGCAAAATTTAACAAGTATTTAAAAAGTGAATTTGTAAAACTTCTCCAGAGCAATATTGATACATCTTTACAATTAATGAATAAATTAAAATAGGTAACAATAATGGAATTTTTAAATGAAATTGCTATTGAGATCGGGAAACCAGTGACTTTTTATAAGTGTGTTGTATTTTTTTTTGAATTACTCAAAGAACAATTAATCTATCTTAATGTACTTTTATCACGACCTTCGTTAATTGCTCTCTCCTGTATAATCCTGTTTTTATACTGCAGTTCAGTAGGATTCTATATTTACGGAAAACACTTAAAAAAGAAACTAATAAAGGTACAATCATGGCCGACTGTACAGGGTGTGGTTGTGGAATCGGAAGTTCTTGGAAGTACCAATTCACGAGTGAATAGTAATATCAATTCAACAACCTATTCTGCCCAAATCAAGTATACCTATACCGTTTTTAATAAGCAATATACAAATAGTAAACTTAACTGGGGTGGGCGTTTTGAATCTTCATCAAAGGAGCAGATTCAGGCGTACGCCGATATGTATCCTGTTGGTAAGGAACTTCGTGTTTACTACAATGAAACCGATCCTAAAGAATCGATTGTCGATATTGACATTAAGGGTAATACGTTTATTTATAAGCTGGGCGTTTTTATGTGTATAATTATTGCAACTGGTTTTTTATGTGGATTAATTATTGAACTTGGGAATGAACGAAAGCGATATGAAGAAAGAGAATATGAGAAATATCAAAAATCACCGCAGTACCAGGAGTACCTGTTGGAAAGTAAGCGAATTGAGGATTCATTACAAAATGAACAATTAATAAACGAAACAATAGTACCATCAGAAGAAAATACAAGTGAGGAATAATTGAACTATATTTACAATGTAGAGATGTTTGCGTGCAAATGCATTATTGAGATACACATGAACGGGTTATGTGTGTTCAGAATCGATGCAACCAAAGGGTCAAGCGTAACATACCCACTCAATACTGAACTCGCAGGCGATAATTCACTTAAACTTGTGATGTATCCAGTGCTTCTTGAAACAGGGATACTATCCACTCCTGCTGACATAGTCGTGGAGGGTGCTATTAAACGTTACAATACTGGTGATGTTACAGGTCCGGAATGTGGAGATCTTCTTATGTCAATTGATATTGAGGATATACAGGCTGCATTCGATCCGGAAGCGTTATCTCTTCAACAATTGAAGGATCTGTTTCCTTTGACAAAAACATTTGCCTTTGAAAACGAAGGAATCAGTTTTAAAAACAGATTAATCGATGCTCAAATAATTACCGATAAAAAAGAAGTGGTTGAATACGCAATCAAATTGCGTGATATCATAAAACGACAGGATTTGGAATCACTTTACATAGAATATCGGCCAAAGCTTGATGATTATGCGCTTGCATATCCGGAGGAATTTCCTGATCCGGAAAGCTGGTTTGCTAATTTGTTCAGGGATGACTTCTTCCCCGGAGGGCCAATCGTTGAATTTGATCGCGATGACATCGTTGCCAGACCGTGGTGTGATGGCCGGATCTGGGAAGTGTCTCGTAAACCGTATCAGCCTTTTTTTATGAATAAAGGTCTTGATGGAGATATTAATATGATTGAACTGTATGTTGGCAGGGTTGATGGAAAACTGAAAATTATCCGATGATAAAATAAAAAATAGAAATGTATGAAGTAAAACGCAAAATGTAAAGGTTTTTTAACAATGATAAATAATCAGTTCGTTCTTAACTTTCCTGATAACTGGAAAGAATCAACAGTGTACACTTTCGAAGGCCCAGAGGATAGCGGCGTTCAGCATAATCTTGTGTTGATGATTGAACGTGACATTGACAAAAAAGCAGATCTTGAAGCATATGTTGCATCGCGGATTGAACATCTTGGTCAAGCACTGCCATCATTTGAACTGCTTTCCAAAAAGGCATCGATTATCAGTGACTGCCAGGCTGTGGAGATTGTATATACCTATACACCGGGGACAATTCAGCTTTTTCAGAAACAATATTATATTCACAAAGTACCGGCGATTTTTCTTTTTACCGCAACATTTATCAAGAAAACGCTACGTACACTTGAACCGGAAATTGATGCGATAGTACATTCGTTGAATACAATTGATGAAAAGAATGTTGTGGACCATTTTTACAAATAGATAATGCGATTGTATAAATAAACAGGATATTTACCATTATGAGTAATGATTTTCAGGCGCCCACCGACAAGAAAAACAAGATAAAGGTTGAATCTGAAATTGTAATTGCGCAGT
>JAAZBG010000145.1 GCA_012513915.1 Fibrobacter sp. | reverse complement strand
ATTGTATAAATGCATCCGCAACGATGCATCCTATACCTGAATCGCACCACATGCTGCTATGCTTATGAAAGACGCCTACTCTTAAAAAAAACGTCTTCTCATGTTTTGAGAAGACAGCTTTACTTCCAGTTGAAAAACCTTATATTATCTAATTATAATATTCTTCCGAAATGAACCATACTGACTATTCACATTCACAATGTAAAGTCCTGCAGTTTTTGCAAACACACTGTTTACAATAGTTACCATACCTGATTTCGGAGTCAGCTTTTCAGAATAAAGAACCTTTCCACTGGCGGTATGAATAGAGATTTTTGCCTCGCGTATAGTGCCTAACGATAGTGCTAAACAATTACGGCCGGCTTCAATTACAGGGGAAAACCCTTGATTATAACTATTGTTACCCTGAAAGGATCTGGCAGCTAACGGACTGAAATCGCTGTTTTCATCAAGATACGCAGTAACCCAGGCTAACGCTACATTCCAATTGATGGTGATCTCATTGGTTGACCACGATTCTATATGATCCACGTAACATTTAGCCGGCGGCATTGCATCTGCCCCGGAGCCTTTCCAGCCGGTACCCTGAACAAACGGGTCCTGAAGACCTGAGTTTGGTCCTCCAGAAACAACGCCAGCTGGTAGTTTCGGAAATGCAGCATTACCTTGAAATGCCCAGAATCGATGATGCGGGTTCTCAAGCGGACGTTCACCATACCCTGAAACGTAACACTTATCATTAGGATTTCTTCCAAGCAGATAATCTATACCATCAGTCACACCAGTAAAGTATTTATCATTTTTAGTAAAGTCACGAGCAAGCGCCATCACTATCATATTATTAAGTACAAATGAATTTGAACCCCAGGGGTAGCCATTGGCTCCAACTTTAATAGGAACAATATACCCCTCCTTCTCCATACTTGCGATCCAGGTGTCTGCTGCAGCAACACATTCGTTTCTTGCTCTTGTAACATCTTCTTCGGGAAGATTTCCCTTTACAAGGGCGAGTGTTACAGTGCCAAGGCCCTGAGTTGACCCCCAGGTAAAGCAACCGCTAAACCCCTCATCTTCACCACTGGTTAACGTTGATGGCATTTCAAGATAGTATCTGGATGCCTGCAGTTTTGTAAGATATTCAGATTTACCAGTTGTCACATATAATTCACAGGCAGCCCAGTAAAACTCATCTTCAACATTATTGTCATTATATGGACCGCCTCCTTCATTGTGGTACGGAGCATATATCGCAGGGTTTGCTAATGCTGCGGCCCAAGCTTTTTCAGCTGCAGTCAGACATTTTACGGAGAATGCAGCATCAATTGTTTTCCAGACACGTGATGCCTGCGCTGCGGTAGCGGCAAGATTAAGTGTTGCTGCAGTACTTACCGGACGCAGGTATCGTTTCTGATCATCATCCCCGGGAGCCAGACCAAGAGAGGTCCAACCCTCATCATGCATTTTGTGATGTACCATACCAGCCATCTTTTTTCCCTCAGGCACCTGCATCTTCAGCAGGAAATCCATTTGCCATCGTGCCTCATCAAGCAGGTCTGGAACACCATTTGATTTTTCAGGAATGTTCATTGTGCCATCTGCAAATTGAGCCGTCTTATTTACTGCAACAGCACGTTCATACATATTCATCATCGTCCACACTGAGATACCGCCATTTACAACATACTTACCATGATCTCCGGCATCATACCATCCGCCAGTAACATCCAGCGAATAGTCTTCCTGATCGGAATTAGGCCAGGTTGCTGCTACATCAGATAGGTGCCCAGCGGCCCGTGCGAGATCTTCGCGTCCACAGTATGGCATTTCTATTTTAATACCGCTACGATTATGATAAAAGTATGCAAGCGCATCCTTTCTCATTGTTGAATAGATTGACCCTGCAATATCAAACGGATGACTCTTATTTTCGTTCCCGCCATCAGTTACCACCAGAGTATATCCTGTACCTGCTTTAGAAGCGGTTGAAAAATCAAGATGATGAACAGTCTCACCGGAAGCTGCGTCGACACCGGGTATCGGTGTTGTTTTTCCGGTAACGACCACGGTTCCACTTCCATCTTTAAGGCTCCAGTTTAGTGCAGAAGCAGAGCTTGATACAACAGTTGCCCGTTTTTGAGCATTTGGCAGGTAACCCACCTGATTAACCCGAACAATTGGAAAAGATTCAGCTGCTATCACTGCAAATGGTAGTAAAAGTAGTAACGAGAGTAAATATCCTCTACACTGAACAACATTCATCAAGGACTCCTTCTAAATATGTATTTCAATGGTTGTTTGTTTCCTGATCATCAAATATAGCATAATCAAAGTTAATAAAAATTGCGTTGATTTTTCCGTTAAATATAATACTGTATTGATACATTTTGTAAGATACTATATCACCATATGTTGGAATCACCGGTCGCAATCCCATGATATATACCTCTTTCGTGACACAGACATCATTTCCGGTTTAAAAAAAAATGGCATTCTGCAGTTTTAATTTGTGACCAGTTCGTACGGTGATTACCTCATCAGGAAAAATGGTATCTTCGCTACAAACCTTGCATTTTCCAGGTCAAGACACTTATTTTAGGTTTACGTACAAAGATTACACGATGAAACCTGTACCAGTAAACAGATTGAATCATTTTTTACAATAAGGAGACGAATTACGTTATGTCTGAACTTGATATTGATAAAGTTAAAAGCATGATAAAAAATGAACCTAAATGGTTACTTGTGGTAATCGGGGTACTGGTTTTTATAGTGTTGTTTTTCCGTCCCTGGGTACAAATTGGTGCCGGAGAAAGAGGTGTTTTACTCAATTTCGGAGCAGTTCAGAAAATGGTTCTGGATGAAGGGCTGCACTTCAGAATACCTGTTATGCAACAGGTTATACCTATTGATGTAAAGGTTCAGAAAGCTATTACTGCGGCTGCAGCTTCATCAGCAGACCTTCAGGAAGTCAGTTCCGAAGTCGCGCTTAATTACCACATAATTCCCGACCAATCTAACACTGTATATCAAATAATCGGGAAAGACTTTAAAGACAGGATTATAGATCCAGCTATTCAGGAAGTTGTTAAAGCCGTCACCGCGCTTTATACTGCCGAAGAACTCATTACCAAAAGACCTATGGTAAGTGAAGCCATGAGAGAGACCCTCTCAGAAAGATTGTTGAAATATCATATAGCCGTGGATGCATTTTCAATTGTCGGTTTCAGTTTTTCAAAAATTTTCATGGAAGCCATTGAATCGAAACAGACAGCAGAGCAGCTTGCGTTAAAAGCAAAAAGGGATCTGGAGCGGGTTAAGATTGAAGCTGAGCAGAAAATTACTATCGCATCAGCCGAAGCAGAAGCACTCAAAAAACAAAGAGATATCATTTCCAAGGATCTTATAGAGTTAAGAAAAGTCGAAGCCAATTTGAAAGCTATTGAGAAATGGAATGGCATAATGCCGCAGGTCACCGGTAATGGCAGCGTGCCTTTTATTGGAGTTGGTGATCTTCAATAAGCGGCAGTAAAATCTTACTACAAGAACCTATTCGTTATTTAATTGCTATAGGGGGTTGTCTGGTAAATGATTTCAGACATACCCCCTTTTTCATGTATCTTATAGGAAAAACTATGGGCAACAATTCCAACATTCATATCAGATATATGCACGAGCAGGATCTTCCTGATGTAGTTCAGATCCAGTACAGAGCGCACGCTAAATCCCTACATGAATCACCTGATGTTTTCTACCACAAACAGTCAATATTCAATGACGGGTGCTTTGTCGCCGAATGCGATTCAGGTATTTGTGGATATCTTTTTTCTCATCCCTGGATTACCGAATATGCTGTTCCGTTGAACAGCATATATTCTCTGCCTGATGTTTGTAACACATTCTACATTCATGACTGTAGTGTTGACCCGGATTTTCAGAAACAGGGTATCGGATTACGCCTTTTTATAGAATCAAAAAAGACTGCACTTACACTTAATTACCATTCGTTACAGCTCACCTGCATTAAAGGAATGCAGAATTACTGGACAAATCTGGGATTTACAATTGTACCAGGGGTTGCCACCAGGTGCTATGGTGATAATGCCTGTCTGATGCACTCTCGCTGTGCCTGATTATATTTTATTTATTATGTTCACATGCACTAAACCTGATTACATCTAAAGATCAAACCGCAGTGTTGTGCCAAATGCTTCATCAGAGAGAAAAAAGTCAAGTGTAAAGGGATTAATTGATAATCCGGCACCACCGGTAAAAACATTCATCTTTTTGATTTCTTTCCATCCGGACTGAATCGGCCCGGGAGCCCTTGAATAACCAAACCGTACAGAGAAATTATCGCGGATTGTGGCCTCAAGTCCACCACGGAAAATGTATTGATTTTTTACCTTTTTGTTAAACATTCCAAGAATTTCGAAATCAACAGGTAAATGCAATTGCCATGATTGGCTGTTTTCATTGACATGATACACGATTCCAATTGTCAATGCCCTGTATTCATTTTTAATCCAGCCCTTACTTTTTGCATCATGGTATAAATAGCCGGACAATGTGTCTCTTAATGTATCAGCAGCGTTTATCCCTGTAATAACAACCGTATCTTTAATGACAGGATTTTCCACCTGCCATACAAACCCAAAAACATTTCTTAGAGTCAGGGCGAAATCCAAGTTCGGAGATACATCACGCTGAAACAATCCGATATCAAACAAAAGCCGTTTCTGATAAATTGAAGCGTTCGAAATGGGTTTAAGCGTTGTGTCAGGTGGAACAAGCATACGCGATTTCCAATTATACCCGATATACCGGATATTAACACCAAAATCAACCTGCCCCATAGCCTCCAATCCGGTCTCATCAGTTAAGGGAGCTGCCAGCATTCCTGATAGATTGATAACGGCCTCATGCTGTTGCATTCCCGATTCTGTAACCAGCCCTCTGTAGAACCCGCCAATTGCCCCTTCTCCATTACCATATGCAATGCCAAAAGGTATCACATGTTTGTCAAAAAGAGAATCGCGACTGTATCCAGAAACGATACTGAGCTTTGATGTTTTCTTTTGAGAAAAGTAGCCATAAACGAGGGCCGGATTATGTAAACCACAAAGGATATCATCCGGATTTGCAATTGTAGCATCACCAAGTGCTTTTACCGCAGCACTATTCATACAATGCTTTGTCTGGAGCAATGGATCGAGTTCTGATGCAATAACGGATATAATAAGTGATATTATAAGTAAACCGGTGTATGTTTGTTTCATGATTCTCCATAATGCCGAGGTAATTCAATGTCATAAATATAATTCACTCTTTTATGATTCTCAACAGCCAGTATCAATGATGCTGTATGTATTCTGTAATTATTGCATAGTCACCCGGTAATAAAATATTTTCCTCAATAGCTCAGGATTACGTTGTTAAAACGTATGAACGATGCAAAGGATAAACTGATGATCAGCGCAAAACATAAGCGGATTCTTAAAGAATGTACTGAGTTCCTGAATCTGAACGGCTATACTGTAACTAAAGAGCTTTCTGAGCTGTTGGTGTATTTTTTTTCTACCGATAAACATCTTTCATTTGAAGAAATCAAGCACATTGCCCATAATAAAAAGCTTGAGGTTACTGACAGCAAAATCCGGCGTACAATTGATACTCTTGTGGAATACGGATTTGCAACTATAAAGGATTTCGGTGACGGTATCCCCCGCTATGAACATCTTCACTATGGCGAGCATCACGACCATTTCTACTGCCTCAAATGCGGATTAATTATCGAATTTTACTCTCCCCTTATTGAGACCCAACAACATACAGAAGCAATGAAAAAGGGGTT
>JAAZBG010000144.1 GCA_012513915.1 Fibrobacter sp. | reverse complement strand
GTGCATAGGCTGTGTCATCCGCTTTTTCCATCAGTTTGAGCATTTTTATCTCATGTGTGGCGTAACCCATTCCGCTATATCCAATTGCAGTTTTGGTAGATCCTACAAGTTCAACAACCTCTTTGGATCCGTTCATATCACATGATCCGAGACTGAAATCTTTATTATGAAGTACCTTTTCCCTGAAAAATTCATAAGTTCCCGAGCTGGATTGACGGCTGGTGCGGATGATTTTGTCATTCCTGACATTCGGAATAGTTATTCCGAGTTCTTTCCATCGATGAGCCCGGTTGTCATCACCATAGATCCGCGCAAGATCCGGAAGTGTAATACTGTCAATAGGATTGTTTTTGTTGACATACAGCGCAAGTGCATCAAAGGCGATAATAAATTCAACAGGTTCTTTTCCTGTGTTCTCAATTACTGCCTTTGCTTCATCTACCTTAATGTTACGGCTGGCAGTAGCAATATCAACAGCACCACGTTCCAGTGCCGCTATTCCTACACCGCTTCCACCTCCTGAGACCTCTATGTCAATTGACGGGTCCACAAGCCTGAATGCCTCAACCCATGCCTGCACGAGATTCACTATCGTGTCAGAACCCTTAATCTGTATTGTTTCTGAGCCTCCTGCGCGTTTGTTGCACTGAAGAAGAACTAAACAAAACAGAAACAGCGAAAATAGTATACACTTTTTAGATAAACGCCGGAGTGACTTATTTTTAATGGTCAATAGAATATCCTTACCGTTTTTCTGTGCCCGAAATGGCTGTTATCAGTTCGTTAATCTGTTCTTTGATAGATGTATATGCCTTTTCAAAGGCTTCCTTCTTTTTGTCAGCAGTTTCTGCTTTCAATGGATCGTCTATCTTCCAGTCAAGAAGGACGACTTTTGGTGAACATGATGGGAATGCTTTGCGTGCTTCTTCGTCAAGGACAATAATAATCTGATAGTGGTCAAGATTTGGAACCTGATGAATCGATCTTGGAGCATATCGTGAAATGTCAATGCCTTTACTTTTCATGAAATCAACAGTTTCACGGTTAATTGACGTGGAGACTACTCCAGCGCTGTTGAATATAAAACTGTTATTTTTATATTCCTGTGCGACCGCTTCGGCAATCTGACTCAGGCAGGAGTTCTGATAATCAACAAACAAGACTCTAAAAAATTCTGATCCGGGATGCTTTGCATACTCGCCGGTGCACATATAGAGCACTTCCATGCAGATGTTACGTGCCTGATCTGAAACACGTTCAAACCTGCGGACTATCGACATTAGAATATCAAGCATGTCGAGACTGATTAATCCCTGAGAGAATGATACCTTGATCAGTTCATTGAGCTCAGTTCTCATTGCATCGACAGAACGTTCAACCTCAATACTTTTACGGGCAAGTGCCTCGTCCTGATTAATAAATGACTGTGCTGCATCATGAAACATGGCGAGTGAAAGTTCACCGATTTCAATGACACCTTTTTTTAGTTTATTGTCAATATTTGGGCATATTTTCAGAAGGTGGCGTGCAATACTCTCCGCATAATCCCCGATACGCTCGATTTCAAGATTCACTTTAATCGTACTGTAGGCAAAACGTAACGGTAATGCAACCGGCTGCTGACGTACCATAAATTCGAGGCACAGGCGGTCGACTTCTTTCTCATTTGCATTAATCTTCTGATCTCTCAGGATAACGGCATAGGCAAGCTGTCTGTTGTCATCACTTAAGATTTTAATGCAATCTTTTAGCGCCAGTTCTGCAAGCCGGCTCATCTCAACGATTTTTGATTTTATACGATCGATGTCCCGTTGAACCGACAGTTCGAGATGCGATTTCATAAAAAAGTGCATCCTTTCCCTCATGGGGTTTACTCATCAATGTGATGATATTATTGATGTTTGAAGTGTTTGATGTTAAAAGACCGACACCAGACATAAAAAATGACTATGTGTTTTGAACAATAAAACCATCAGGAAAATAAATCGTGAACAGATTGTGGGGTGATTTTTTGAGTTTTTTCTTGTTCATATACCAAAGATCCGTTCTCTTTTGAGAAGGAAGTTCTCTGTACACCCCGATTGTCTGTATCCTCAAATAAAAAAAAGCCTGTGATAACTCTCGCTATCACAGGTCTTATTAGAAAAAAGATACAAAACTATCTGATAAATATTAACCGCATTTTGAAAATCCGCATGATTTGCAAACGGCGCAACCACTCTCTGTCTCCATAATACCGCCGCATTCAGGGCATTGCGGACAAAGCCCCATATCAAGACCGCTGAAACTGATCTTGGGTTGGCCCTGATCTCCCTGGATTTCGTTGAGTGCACGTTCTAGCGTTCTGCCGATTGCATCTGCACAGGAAAGTACCATTTCGCCCTCATGCCATGTCGGAATAGGACAACGGATTCCACGGAGCTGCTCGACAATCGACTTTGGATCGATCCCTGCCCGTAATGCAAGTGATACCATTCTTGAAACTGCCTCGGCATTGGATGCCGCACAACCTCCGGACTTGCCCATCTGTGTAAATACTTCACATATACCGTACTCGTCGGAGTTAACATTAACATAAAGTGTACCGCAACCCGTTTTAGTCTTGTAGGTGCGTCCATGGGTAACGGACGGACGTGGTCTGGGGTGAATTGTTCCGGTGAATCCGTGTGCTGTATCACCGCTGGACTGACCGGCAGTACCAGTGGTAATTACCTGATTCTGACGTGATCCATCCCGGTAAACCGTTACGCCTTTACAGTTGAGATCGTATGCGAGCCTGTAAACCTCATCAACTTCAGCCATCGTTGCCTCATGACGAAAATTAACAGTTTTGGAAACCGCATTGTCGGTATACTTTTGAAATGCCGCCTGAAGATTAATATGCCAGCGCGGTTCGATATCATGTGATGTCACAAAAATATCCCGGATACGTTTCGGAATTCCATAGATCTTGTGAAGACTTCCGCCATCAGCGACCATTTTCATCAGTTCATCAGAGTAAAAACCCTCCTGCTGTGCAATGCGTTTAAAAGCAGGGTGCACTTCAAGCAGTTTTTTTCCGTCAAGAACGTTTTTTTCGTAAACAATCGCAAACATAGGTTCAATACCGCTTGAACAGTTTGCGATCATACTGATGGTTCCGGTTGGTGCTATTGTTGTGACTGTCGCATTACGAACACGAAGACCGTTTTCAGTATCGTAGATCGAGCCTGTAAAATTCGGGAACACACCGCGTTCGCGTGCGAGAAATGCACTTACTTTTCTGCCTTCCTCCTGAATGAATTTCATCAGCTCTTCAGCAAGATGTGCGGCCTCATGAGAGTTATAGGGGATACCGAATTCTATAAGCATATCAGCAAATCCCATTACTCCAAGACCAATCTTTCTGTTTCCCTTTGTCAGTTTTTCGATTTCAGGGAGCGGGTATTTATTTACCTCAATCACGTTGTCAAGAAAACGGACTGCTGTACGTACGGTATTACCAAGCTTGAAATAATTAACTTCCTTTTTTCCATTGTTTTCAGATACCATGTTTGCCAGGTTGATAGAACCAAGATTACATGATTCGTATGGAAGAAGCGGCTGCTCTCCACATGGGTTGGTACTTTCTATGGCACCGATATGCGGCGTTGGATTGTGCTCGTTTATTTTATCAAGAAATACAATGCCGGGCTCTCCATTTTTCCAGGCAAGTTCGACAATACGCTTGAATACCTTTGATGCTTTCATGCGGCCGACAATCTCACCGGTGCGCGGATTACGAAGCGGGTATTCTTCATCACGCTTAAGTGCTTCCATAAATTCGTTAGTGATACCAACAGAAATGTTGAAATTTGAAAGCACGCCATCCTTTTCTTTCATCTCCACAAATTCCATAATTTCCGGGTGTGAGCAGTTGAGAATACCCATGTTTGCGCCGCGGCGTGTTCCGCCCTGTTTTACTGTTTCCGTAGCAATATCAAAGACACGCATAAAGGAAAGAGGTCCGCTTGAGATCCCTTTTGTTGATTTTACACGATCGTTTTTTGGCCGGATATTTGAAAATGAAAAGCCTGTTCCGCCGCCACTTTTATGGATAAGGGCAGTATACTTTACAGCATTAAAAATATCCTCCATTGAATCACCGATCGGCAGGACAAAACATGCTGATAACTGCTGAAGATCACGTCCGGCGTTCATCAGGGTAGGAGAGTTGGGAAGAAAATCAAGGTCAGCCATTACATTATAGAATTTTTCAGTCCACGCATCTGTGCTTTCTTCAGCACTGAACAGCCGTTCTGCACCTGCAATGTTTTCGGCAACACGAAAGAACAGGTCCTCAGGAGTTTCAATGATTTTTCCTGAATCATCCTTCTTAAGATAACGCTTCTCAAGCACAGTTCTGGCGTTATCGGTAAGATTTGTTTTCTTACGGGTTAGTTTCTCTTTTAATGTTTGATAGAGCTCCTCAGTCATACTTTCTCTTTCGACAATGACCGCTGGTTGTACTGATTCGGCTGCTGACTTCTTAACCATCGACGATTAACTCCCTCTGATACGTAGTGTAAGATAATGAATTCGATATAATGACCATAAACATTGTCTTCAACAGTATAAAAATTATTTTTCTGCAACATGTTAAGTGGACTCTGTTAAATATAGGGTAACGGCAAATCGAAGTCAAGGGGGCAAATTTATTTTTATACAATATCTTGTGATTATTTTTTTATATTGGTACCGTATATAGTACAACAAAGAAACTATGTGATGTTGTAAGGTTATGTAGGAAAAGCTGTTACAGAGATGATTGAAATTGAACTCTCAGGAATTCGTACGGTGTAAAGTGTCGCGGATTTATGAAAAATTTTAATTTTTTAAAGTATACCACTAATATTAAAAGTCAACTGTTTGTGATAGTGCATAATATGGAATAGGCAGAATTATTTTCCGCTGAATAATTCCGGCCGGCACTAAAATCAGACCTTTTTTTAGTAGTGATTTTAGGAAATTATAATAAAAGGGCTTGACTTTTTTTTTGCCGAAGCGCATATTTAAGCATGAAGTAGGAAGTTTGCTGCTTCTATTCACCTGTTTAGACTTCTCGTTTGCATTTATTCAACTTAGTAAGTGAATAATCCATAACAGAAAATCAGGGTAGAGTTTCATAGCAGAGTGCTATTTTGCATTGGTATGAATTGACAACAGTGTGGATAATTCTTCTATCAGTTCTTCATTACACAAATTTTTAATTCCAGAAGCAAGATACCAGATAAGCGTAAAAAGTTTCACAGGGTTTTCCAGATTTAAACAGAAAATTTATTACCGCTAAACATACTTAATCCATTCTATCGAGGTGTTTGAATGAATGTTGCAGAACTAAAGTCCAAGTCTATGTTAGAACTTAACGATTTGGCAGCTACTTACAATGTTGGTGAGCATCGCATCCTGCGCCGTCAGGAACTCATCTTCAAAATTCTTCAGGCTGAGGCAGCTCAGAACGGTCAGATGTTCGCTGAGGGTGTGCTTGAAATTATGCCTGATGGTTTCGGTTTTCTCAGATCCCCGCTCAACAGTTATCTGAGTGGTCCGGATGACATTTATGTTTCACCATCACAGATAAAAAGATTTTATCTGAAGACCGGTGATACTGTTTCAGGTCAGGTTCGTCCACCGAAAGATTCAGAACGTTATTTTGCACTGCTTCGTGTGGAGATGGTGAACTTTGAGGATCCTGAAGAGTGTAAGAAAAAGATCAACTTTGATGACCTTACGCCTCTCTTTCCAAACGAACGTTTTAACCTTGAATACAATAATAAAGATGCTGCAACACGTATCATGAACCTGCTTACCCCGATCGGTAAAGGGCAGCGGGGTCTTATTGTTGCACCGCCACGTACCGGTAAAACGGTTCTTCTTAAAAGCATCGCAAATGGTATTCTTCATAATCACCCCGAAGTGTTCCTGATTGTGCTCCTTATTGATGAACGTCCGGAAGAAGTTACTGATATGCAGCGTTCTGTCAAGGCTGAAATTATCAGTTCTACGTTCGATGAGCCCGCGGAACGTCACGTAGTCGTTGCTGAAATGGCAATTGAACGTGCGAAGCGTCTTGTTGAACACAATCGCGATGTCGTTATTCTGCTTGATAGTATAACACGTCTTGCCCGTGCTCATAACACTGTTGCACCTCACAGCGGACGTATTCTCTCCGGTGGTGTGGATTCACAGGCTCTTTACAAACCAAAAAGATTTTTCGGTGCAGCACGTAATATCGAAAATGGCGGCTCGCTTACTATTATTGCTACTGCGCTTATCGAAACCGGCAGCCGTATGGATGAAGTTATTTTTGAAGAATTCAAGGGAACCGGTAATATGGAACTTGTTCTTGACAGAAAGATTGCAGATCGCCGTGTGTATCCTGCAATTGATCTTATGCGCTCTGGAACACGTAAGGAAGAACTTCTTCTCTCTGAAGAAGAGCTTAATCGTATGTGGGTACTGCGTAAATTCCTTGCAACGATGACTCCGAACGAAATGATGGAGTTCCTGATTGAAAAGATCTACAGTACGAGGACAAACAAAGAATTCCTTGATGTCATGAAAAGTTAGCTGACTATACGATGTGCAGGGCTTTGAACTGCACATCACCTGTTTTCTTCGAATTGTTCAGTTTCATTATTGGATAGTTGTCAACATCCCCTCCTGAAGAGTACTACTTGCCACGTTACTGTGCGGGGTAGTTGATTTTTAATGTAACAAAGTGTCAATAATCAGAAATTCACAAACAGTATAATTCACAGGGTAATAATCATGAGTAAAGTTGCAATACTTGGAACAGGAAATATGGGGAAGGCGCTTATTGCCGGACTCAGATCAAAATATGGTGATAATGTAACAATTATGGCGTATGACCAGGTTGAAAAGTGCCTTGTTGGTCTTGATGTTGACATTAAAAAACCGCACGAGTGGTTTACTGCCGGGAATATTCCTGACGCAATTATTGTTGCTGTCAAACCACAGGATATCGTATCGGCAGTTGCATCGTTGTCCAAAGTAAATGATTCCGATAAAGTAACGCCGCTCTGGATTTCTATCGCTGCCGGGGTGAGTCTTGAATCACTACAGAAATTACTGCCGTTACAGGCAAGAATTTGCAGGGTGATGCCCAATACGCCATCACTTGTCGGTGAGGGAATGAGTGCCTGTGCGGTGAATGCAAATTGTACTGATAATGACAAAAAAATAGCCGAAGAGATATTTACGGCGGTAGGAAAGTGTCTGTTTGTTCCGGAAAAACAGCTTAACGCAGTTACCGGGCTGAGCGGATCAGGGCCTGCCTATGTATATCTGTTTATTGAGGCGCTTATTGAGGGTGGTGTGACAGCAGGTTTACCCTATGCGACTGCGCGTGAGCTTGCGATTCAGACGGTAATTGGTTCAGCGCGTATGGCACATGAAACCGGTGAAAATACCAACGCACTTAAACTCAAAGTGATGTCACCCGCAGGAACAACTGCTTACGGACTCAAGGCACTTGAAGAACATGGGTTTAAAAATGCAGTGATTTCCGCAGTAGTCAACGCAACAAAACGCGCTGAAGAACTTGGAAAATCGTAGCTGGTTTTCAAGGTAGGCTTCACCTGCTTATTTTCACTCTTGTCAACTATTGAAATGTATGTTTGCAAAATGGCAGTGGTTTCCAATGCCTAAATGAAGTTATAAAGAAAATCAATAGCGTATAATGGAATATTTCCGATCAAGCCATCTTTACGTGCGTTGAGTAACGTTGACCGCAGCATCAACTCCGGTGAATATTTGTTATTATATACCTGTAAACTTTTACTTTTTGGATTAATACCGGCTTTTACTTCTAATGGGTAGACTTTGTTTTTGTGCTCAATAATAAAATCAACTTCTGCTGTATTTCCTTCTCGCTTCCAGTAGAACAGCGGTTTCCCTAATGTGACAAGTTGCTGAGCAATGTAGTTTTCAACAAAGGAACCGTTGAATGTAGTAAATAACGCGTTCCCCTGGATCAATATATCTGATGATAATCTTGACAAACATCCTAACAATCCAGTGTCAAGCATATACAGCTTGAATGCGTTTCTGTCACCAAATGCTGATAATGGTAATTCAATAGTATTGAGCGCATGAGCAATATTAATAAGTCCAGCATCCAGAAGCCATCTGATCGCGTTCTCATATTCACGTGCCCGCGCGGTTTTTGCAATCGCAGAAAAGATGAATTTTTTATTTTCGCGTGCAAGAAATGATGGAATCGCATCCCATATAATTGAAATTTTAGGAATATC
>JAAZBG010000143.1 GCA_012513915.1 Fibrobacter sp. | reverse complement strand
GCTTCATCAGTAATCAATCCACTTGCACATCTTGACTCTTCCCAATCTGCATACAGTTCATCAACACTTTCTCTCAGCAATTCCGCACGAAGCAGCGGGTTTACAATAAATATCAACTCTCTACCATCGTCAAGAAGCTCTTTAATTGCCTCTTTTTTGTTGTCAATATTTGAACAGCGTTTAAGAGGATTTTGAAGCAGACCGGTTTTTTTGTCAAAAATTCGCTTTGCCGGCAACCGGATTTCTGAAACGCAGGCTACAATAGTAATAGCATTACCCTGCTCCTTTTCCGGCAAAGATGCATAATCGTCAAATGGCAATTCTTGCGAGCGGTTTGCATAATTATCCTCGGTCAATTCATAGGTGGCAAACTGTTTTCCCGAACTGTCTGTTTTAATCTCCCAAACACGGGTAAACGTAGTTCCATTCGTAGATCCGAATGCATAAACCCACTTGTTTTTAATCCAGTGGCCTTTACACATTACAGCAGGATCAATATTCTCAGCAGTTTCTACAAAACAAATTAATCTTGACGAATCAGTAAATTCAAAAACAACCCCATCGCGTGATGATTCAATTACCTGTAATTTTTTATCAGCCATTTTGTGTTCTCCATTGTACATTACTATCTGGAATGTGTGTACTCATTGTTTGACCTGTGTTTATATATTAAACTTCGGAATCGATTTCAACGAATCTGCAACATTCGATACCTTGTCCTTTGCAGCAGCAGCTTTCTGAGCCTTTTCTCTCGCTATGTTAATTGCTGCAAGTTTGTCTTTAAGGCTCATAGTAGATTCCGCCTGTTTTTTTAAGTTGTCAGTTTGCGATTTAGCATCATTGACTGTTTGTATTGCATTCTGTTTGATATCATCAACCCGGGATTTAGCATCATTGACTGTCTGTGCGGCATTCTGTTTAACATCATTAACTTGTGAATCTGCACGGTTAACAGTCGAGTCCACACTTTCTTTAATGTTGCCAATGTTGGACATCGCTATTGTCTGAGCCTGGTTCTTAAGATCCTTTACGGTATTTACCTTGTCATTGATTGAGGATGAAACACTGTTTTTGAGATCATTCGCTTTTTCGACTTTGTCGGTAACAACATTTTTAACGGAATCTGCTTTTTTGAAAAGCCAGCCTTTAAGCACGCCTGCTTTTTTAAAAACATTGCCTTTTTCAGATCCGGATGCCTTCTTGTCCTCCTCAAGACCATCAACTGCACCTGCCCACTTTCCATAAGCACGATTTCCAAGGAGAACTTTTGGCGGATTTTCGTCTCCTGCGTCCAGTTCGAGCGTGTAGGTCAGGTTTTCATCAAGATCGGTAAACAGAAGTTCTGTTGTATCGTTATTCTTAACAGCATCATCGCTGACCGTTTTTACCTGCTCATAACTTCGTGCATCATCGGTGCTATATAATATAAATTTAAAGTTTTGAGAATCGGGATCATCAGGGTTGACCTTTAGTTTAATAGATAGCGTTTTACGTTCGGCAGTCTCCCCGTTAGGCATATCAAGCACCGGACTGTCAATCGTATTTGCACCGAGTGTGTGGTTAATCCCTTTGAGCACATATTGACAAGAAACACATTTGTTTCCCTGCCATGCCGCGTAGTGATCGTTATTGATAAAGTAAAGCTTTGGAATGGAAATACGCGCGATCATCGTAGTGACATCAATGTACCCGGAAACGGTAAGCCCCATATCCATCTCGACCCCGTCATAGATACCAAACAGATTTCCTTTTATCTGAGCCCGGTTCGTTTCAACAAGATATTCCGCGGTGACATCCACGAAACACTGCTCATTATACTGAAACCCTTTGGCTCCGGGTATCCATTCCGCAGAAATAATTTTGACTTCATCCTCCGGCTCCTCATCGGAGGAATTATCCTCAACACCGGTAACGAGTTTGCTTTCAACCTCTTCTTCCTTTGATCGGTAAAAACCGGGCAGGTTGATATCATTCCAGACTCTTGACGCCATACTATGCTCCTCAAATGACTATTACTGGGGTAATACTATAAAATCAGCGTTTACAATTTACAATTTATTTTGATTACCAGTATCTTTGGGATAAACTGGGATCACGCGAATAACAAAGAAAATATAGGTGATTGTTTTGTGGAGTGACAATGTTTTTTTAGATATTTATGAACCATATAAAGAAACGGCTCGATTTGGTAAGCCACTGTTATTTTAACCTGATAGGTGTTGTTGACTTAAATGCAGAAATGAAGTAAATGATAAAACGCCTTGATTTTACAAAGCACCATGTTATTGATCCTGATCATACATTTGATGATAGCCGTCATCTACTGTGACAAAAGTTATTCTAAGTCATCAATACAAGAATAAATCAATCGTGTATTCAAATGATATTTTTATCAAAAGTAACTTTTTGAAAAACTATATTATCACTGCAACACAAATTTGTTTACAATTAATTCACTGCTTTTCACGGAGGTATACCTGTAATGTGGGTTCGTTTACCATTTGTTACCATTCTGTTTGTAGGCTTAATGCTCCTTGTTTGCACGGTTCCAACACCGCCTCCAGGACCGGAAAAATCTTTTATTGCCCTTGAATTCAAGAGTTCCAGCGGAAAGATCACGAAAGATTCAATAACTGATTCAACTGGAAAACAGGTCAAAATCTGTATGATTCATAATCTCACCCAGTACATTGATTCTTCATTTCTGAGAATAACAAATGGAACAGATTTCAATGAAGTTCATCAGATGCGCTCCTTTAAGGGACAGACTGATACAACCTATTATCCGATAGTGTTTTCTGCACCCGGCAGTTATTCTGTTATCTTTATCGGTTATATTCAAGGACAAGCAAAAGTCTTAAACGGAACAATTACTATTATCGATCGGCCGCAGAAACCGGTTTTGGACGGAGATACTTCCAGGCCTGTTTTAACCAGGGTAAATCCTGCCGCGGAGAATGCAAGTACCAATTCATCAAGTTACAGTATTTCGCTTATGTGCAGTGATAGCAGCGGATTATTGTCTTTACATGCAACACTGGGATCACAGACATTTACCGGTGTACGGGGAACTGGAAATAACTGGACTATTGCACTTTCCGGGTTAGTATCGGGTTCACCCAATGCAATAGTCGTTACTGCTACCGACAGTTCAATACGGGCAAACAAAGCGACGTTGAATTATGCCATAACATACGATCCGACTATGCTTGACACAATTGGTCCAACAATTACTCACGTGAGCGGCCCGGCATCGGGTACGACTCTTACAACACCAGCTGTCGAAATTATAGTAAACGTTAGTGACCCAAGTATCGTTGATAGCGTTTACTGGATAAAAAACAGCGGTACAAAAAGGATGCTGACAACAATAACAGGAGTTGCAGGTCAGTATTTACTTAGTGATACTCTTACAGATAGCAACGTTGATACGCTGACAATTGTTGCTGTCGACAAAGCAACAAGACATAATAAGACAACTTTGACATTAATCCTTAAATATTCTGAACCCAAATTTACTGTAACCTATGATGGCAACTCAAACACAGGTGGTACTGTGCAAACCGATACGAGTTCCTATGTCAAGGGTTCGACAGTCACGATTGCAACAGCAGGGACGCTGGTTAAAACCGGTTATACGTTTGACGGATGGAATACAGCAGCAGACGGAAGTGGGACATCGTTCGCTGCAGGCAAAGACACATTTGTCATGTTATCAAATGTCACCCTGTTTGCAAAGTGGAAAATTAAAACATACATACTTTCATATGATGGTAACGGCAGTAACGGCGGAATTGCTCCGGCAGAGATGACATTTGATTCAAACGCACTTGTGACAGTAGCAGCAAATACCACTCTTTCAAAAACCGGCTTTGATTTTAACGGCTGGAACACAAAGGCAGATGGCAATGGAACCGTTCTGGTTGCCGGTGCGACATTCAGAATTAAAAGCGATACAACGTTATACGCACAGTGGATTGTAAAGAAATACACGTTGACAATAAGCGCACCTGTAAACGGTACGGTCAATTTGTCAGGTACTGTCAGTGTTGATTCAGGTGCAGTAACAACGCTGACAGCAACACCGGCAAGCGGGTTTAAATTCAAACAATGGAGTGTTACATCCGGTGCCGCAACAATCGCCGACCCGGCATCTGCGAGTACTACGGTTAAACTGACGCAAGGTAACGCGACTATACAGGCAGATTTTGTTTGTATCACATTTGCTAAAGAACTATTATTTAGTCAATACGCACAATATTCGTTTGTCGATGGTATTCAAACTGAGGATGGCGGGTATCTGGTTGTTGGTAATACTGACAATGGGATGATTCTTGTCAAATTGAACGCAAATGGCGATACTGTGTGGACAAAAACAGATAACTATTTAAACAGCCCACGTTCAATTAGTAAGGCTTATAATGGTTATTATATGATTTCTGGATATTATCCGGGAACCAAAAATATTGCGCAAATAACATCGTATGTACAAAACGGCAATAAACTCAATGAGTGGATTTTATATGATACATCTGATAATTCTTATGGACAGACTGCAATGTCTTTTAAAGATAACAGTTATATTATTGGTGGGGAAATGGGTAGAGGATACTTTCTGGCCAAACTTGACAATAATAGAACACAACTTTGGTTGAAATCGTTTGATGTTGGTTTAGGCAGCCTGGGAGGTTGTATGCCAACAAGCGATGGTGGTTATATAATGGTGGGTTCTGGTACCGCTGGATTAAGTGGTTTTGTAATTAAAACGGATACAAACGGTGAGGAAGTATGGCGGGATAATTTTAGATCTTCAACAACACTATCAAATTATCACACACATTCATTTAGTTCAGTAGATACTACATCAACTGGCAATTGTACTATAGTTGGCACAACAGATTCAAAAGGCATTCTTTTAGTTGTATCACCAAGTAAAGATGTACAATTATTCAAAGAATATAATGATGCAACCAAACTTATCAGTATTAAAACAACAAAGGACGGATCTTTTTTAATTGCGGGGTCAACAGAAAAGTTAGGGCAAGGTGGAAGTGATATTTATATCATAAAAACTAATTCGAGCGGAACAATAATAAATTCTGCAACGTATGGTACAATTTCAGATGAAGATGCTGCATCGCTGAAATTAACAAGTGATGGTGGTGCTATTATTGTCGGGAACCACTGGGTTATTAAGACCGACGGGAATGGTAATGTGAATCAGTAAATCATTAATCAAGTGGTCGGAGGGCTACATAGTGCCCTCCACCAGCTAACATATTCCCTCTGTCGGGTATGAAATGAACTAAGGAAAACCTTCGCTTGCTGATTATTTTGCCGGTGCCATTATCAGTTTTGTTGACGTCCCGGTTGTCCTATTGGAAACGATGTACACATTTCCCGGTTTCATCGTTGACTTCACATTGGCAGTTGAAATCGTTTTTCCATCAAATGTATAAAACTGAATATCATCAGAGGTGACGTTGACAACAGCAGAGGAAACAATGCGTTTTGGTTGATATTTTACACTGGTTATTAAGTTGGCTTTTCTAAGACCTTTCATCATTTCAACTCCAAACCGAACACCTAAAGTGCGATAACCTGCAGAATTAAAATGCAACGTAGGATAATCACCACCTCCAGCTAACCCCTGTGAAGAAGCCACATAACCGTAAGTAAACTTTTGTGGTATTTGGTCAATTGTGGTATTAAGTGCCTTTCCATCCCCATTTGCTAATAGTTCTCCTGCAACAAAGGGAACATCATTGCCAAAAGGAACATTTTGCTTTAAATCATCATACACACTTTTTACTTTAGTCAACCATGCAGCCCCATCACCGCTATTGGATTCACCTTGTTCCAAGATAATTCCTGAAAAAACGCCTCTCTTTATCCCCTCCTGACATTTAGTAATAAGCCAATCCCTTGCATTATCACTGTTGGTAGGTTTAAAATATTGTGAAGCGTTACAATGTCCACCCTTCATGAATAGTTCAATAGATGCACCCCAACATCCGGCGGGAATGAGTCCTATAGTATCGTTTGGTAAAGAATCGGCAAGAACCCGGCCAAACACATATGATGGCCCCATCATATTGACTCCATCACCACAATGCATTGGTTCACAAGCATCAGACCATTTGTTTAATGTCCTTGAAACCGTACCACACGTACTGGTTGCAAATCCTAGTACTTTTACTCGCGGGTGGGTTACTTTTGACTCTGCATCAGGAGCACATGCAGCCCCCATTCCCCCACTCATATTCGACTGACCGAAACAAAGAAACACCTTAAAATTTTTACTCGGTTCGGCCATTGTCCCCCCGGTACACAAGCCGAACATTGCAGCAGCGGCAATCAAAAAATCCCGTTTGTTCATCTTAACAAACTCCCCGTTAAAAAATTGAATGATTTGTGCCCCCAAATACAAATATATGTCAATTTTTTGCTAATTTCCCAATTTAATACAGTTCATTGCTCTCCAAACAATTAATATTTTTAAATAAATGCAATTGTATCATGCTTATTTTCATAGCATTATACATTTTATTGCTCTTTGAAATAAAATCAACATTGTTAGCATGCGACATTTACTATCAATTCATCCGGGAAATGGCGGAACTGTTTTTTCATCTAACATACAGTTAATTTTGCAACAAGCAGGAAAACCTATCGATTTAAACAGATATACTATTATTGCTTAAGTAAATTTCATTTAACTTATGCAACTATTAAATTTCTTACATATGAAAGTTTAACGCCGCCGCAGAGGGACTATAAAAAAATAGCTGTTCAATTTAGGCTTTCATTGATCAAGTCCCCCTGCGGGGGGCGCGGGGGCAATGTCGTTAACTTAAGCTTTACATGGGGGGACAGGTAGTTGTGAACGATTTTTAAGCGCCCATTTATTGGGCGGTTTTTTACAAATTCTCGGTTGAGACGTTCTTTGAAACTTATGTTTATGATATCGGACTCGTTGAACATCTTCAAGCAGTCTTGAGAAAATCGTATGTGCCACTTGCGCATTATCGGATACAAGAAATGCCGCATACATTGCAAAGCACATGACTGCATTTTTAAATTGAGGTTCCGGTTTCTCGTTTTCTGTATGTGTTACTATACGTGCAATGACTGAAACGATGGCTGCGCAGTAAATTTCCTGTTTAATGCCATTAGTGCTTCTGGAATGAAACTTTTCGATTTCCAGAATACATTTGTCATTTCGGTAATGTACTTCAACAGGCCACCTTTTATAGTAAAGGTCAACTATATCATTATAGGTAAAGGTATCGGTATCAAACATATTGGTAAGCAGTACCGACACCGAACCATCGCCGTTGTCAATGCGAATTGCACGGACCTTAATTGGGGCTGCATCAATACGTTCTTGGGGTGATAGTTCGCTCATGTATGATAATGTTGGGGCAATTGAGATAACTTGCTCTTTGGCACCCTTGCTAATGAATTTGAGAACCGCAGGAAACGTTTCTTTTGATGGACATCTGAAGACATAATAGCCGTTATATTCATTGTGTAGATAGTGCATGTACTTAAATGATGGAAAGCCTCTGTCGTGAAGTAAGATTGCTTTTGATGGTAATGCTGGTAGTATTTTTTGTGCAATAGCACGTTCTGATGTTGCGGATGGTAAAATTTCGATTTCAAGTGGATACTCAGCAAGTACATCATATGCGGTCATCACAAGACACTGAGGAAAATGACCTTTTCCATTATTGTGAAGTCCCGCATCGGGATCCAGTGCATCAATAATATCCAGGGAATGTGGAAGTGTGTATTTAGATCCGTCAAGAGCAATTACCCTATACAGACCTTTCCACAAGTGGGAGTCATCAAGGGGAATGAGCCTTTGAGCTACATTTACAGCTTTGTTAAACATATCTTGAAAGGCACGGTAATCAATTTTAGCACGTGCAGTTGATATCGCAGCACCGGAGCAAGGTTGAGCATCAGGAAGAAGTTGGGATAAGGAAGAAAGTGCAAAAAATTCGTTAAGTCTGATGCTGATGCCAGCATTTTTATGAGCAGCAACGGCACTAAAAAGAAAGGCAACGAGCTTAGGATACGTCAAGCATCGGTCACGGGAGAATGCGTTAGGATTTAAGAGATACTGTGTATCAACGGAGTCTGAGATAATAGATTTAAGTGCGCTAAAAGCGTAGTTTTGGCACGGATTTTGCAGGGGTTCTTACCATTGTGTCAACCTGTATTGAGTGTTTAAAATCAATTGTTTACAAACTTAAAAATGATTTTTGCTCAACATTTTTGTCAAGTAAAAACGCTGCAAAATCATCGTGCTATTTTAAATAAATATTAAAGGATAAGAGTCTCTTGGCCTACTAAGTGACGCGATGAAAGCTGTACTTTCATCGTGTCAACGTTAAGTTAACGACATTGGGGCGCGGGGGGGGGGCGCGTAACGGGACAGAGTAGTAGTATCTGCATGCATTCGCTCCAACTGTATAATTCTGGTGACTCAAGAAGGGTAAGAATTACAAAACCGTCCACGCAGAAAAAGAACGGTTATGAAATTAAGCAGGGGGAAAATTAAGATTAATCCCCCACTCGACATATTAGAAAAAATTACTCGGGCTTAACAACCAATGATGCCTGTTTTCCCAGTGTTTGCATTACATATACGCAATGTTTCTTTCCTGCAGTAAGATTCTGAACTGAGCCTGCCGGGATTTTTTTACCATCAATGGAATATAACGAAGTAATTGCAGTGTTCTTATAGTTTTTTACTGTTAAATTATTCCTGGCAATTACACCGGTCGACTGTTTTCTTAGAATGGTAAGCATGGTATCAGCATATCGTTTTCCAAAGGTACGATAGCTTGCGGATGTAAAGTGATACTGATCAACACCGGTAAGTCCATCAGCGGATATCGCGTGGGCGTTCGGTATTGCGTCATGCAAGGAGTTAATGTAGGTATTAAATGCACCACATGCACCACCCTTATTGGTATATAATAATTCACCAGCAAGAAGAGGCGTTTCAGATGCTTTTAGACTAAATTCGGTCAAAAAATTATCGTAAATACTTTTAACTTTTTTCACCCATTGGGCATCATTGGGATTCGATTCTCCCTGATGTAACAAAAAGCCTTTTATGACACCATCTTTCTGCGCAAGTTTACCCATTTCAACCAATCGGCCATAGGGGTTCCCGCCATAGGAATTATTTGCATAGTCCTTGATATACTTATCCTGTGAAGAAAGTCCCGATAGATAACTCTGATAGCTTTCCTTTACAAACACTTCAATTTTTGTACCGGGAATAGACACGTTAATAATACCGATTTTAATATTCGATGGCAAACTGTCAATGAGCGTCCGTCCAAAATAATCTGCCGGACAAAGCTTCGTTGTACTGCGGCAAAGAGGAGGTATAGCGGTAGCCCATTTTCCTTTTGTACGACCGGCATCATTATCAGCAGGGTACATCACCCTAAACCGGTCACTGATGCCAGTCTTATCCTGAGCCTCGATCGCACCAGCACCATCCATATTCGACTGACCGAATGCAAGAAAGATGTAAAAATTTGGATCCTGCGAGAATGCATTACTGGAGAGCAGTGAGCCTGCAAACAAGGCTGAAACCGCTATTGAAGCACTTTTCTTAAAAAAATTTGATCTGATCATTCTGATTGCCTTTCAGATTAAAAACCCTGGCCTGTATGTAGTACTTAAGATTTGATTACATTTTATAAAAAGTGTTATTACCTAATGCTAATATATTTCAATTTTTTACATATTTCCAAAAATAAAAACAATATTATGTAGTTAATTGCTCTCCATATAATTTATTTTTTTTATATTTTTAATTTAAAATTAATTATTTTTCATAGACTTACATAATTCATTGCTCTTTTATAAATTGTATTTATACGGGAGTCATATACTATCATTGCCTATAAATATAAGATTTTTTCATGCAACTGTATTTTTAGGTAAAGCAACATGCGGCAAAGCGCGCTATGCGTTTTATGAAAGGGTAAACTGAATGTCTAAAGAATATTCGCCCATGGCCTGTCATCAGTCGTGCAATTCACAACCATCCCCAAAAATAGTACCAGCTTTCTCCAAAAATTTCAGTAAACTCGTTGAATAAGCCAGACACAAGCACTATTTTAAACTCAGACGAAAAACGATACATACCTACCAGTATTTTATCATCGGATTCTTCTAAAATTAACGATCATTAGATCTTGTATCATGTTTTACAGTCATTAAAATATCACGTTTTGTATCATAACCATTCAGAGGAGAAGTACATGACAAAAGTAATAACCGGCTCATTGCTCTTTTTGTTATCGTTGAGTAGTGTAGCTGTTGCGGGTTCGAGCAGTGTTGCAGGTAATGCGTTGGATTCCAGCAGCATTACTGTAAAGTGGAAATTGTCAACACAGGATGCGATGTGGAGTGATATGCCTGATGCACAGTCCCTGGTTTCAGATAGTAGCGGTAGGGCTGATATTCTGGTCGATGTTGACAACCTTAAGCAGACAATCGACGGATTCGGTGGTGCATATAACGAAAAAGGATGGACCGCATTGTCACTATTGTCTCAGGAAAAGCAGGATGAGGTTTTAAAAGCGCTATTTGATCAGGAAAGCGGAGCAAAATTCACTATCTGCCGAATTCCTATCGGTGCAAGCGACTATGCCGAGAGCAGGTATACGCTTAACGAAAAAAGAAATGACTATGCAATGAAAAAATTTTCAATCGCACGTGACAAGGAAAAACTTATCCCGTATATAAGAGCATCATTAAAATATAATCCTGACATGAAACTCTGGGGTTCAGCGTGGACTCCACCGACATGGATGAAAACCAACCGTGATTTTGACAGTGGAAATTTCAAAAACAAACCAAAAATCTATGATGCCTATGCGTTGTATTTGAAAAAATTTATCGAAAGCTATAAGGCTGAAGGTCTGGAAATTTACATGGTGGCAGTTCAGAATGAGCCGACAATACTGACCAAATACCCGAGCTGCGCCTGGGAGCCGGATCAGTTTCTTGTTTTTATAAGGGATTATCTTGGACCATTATTTGAAAAAAGCAACTTGTCGGGCAGAATCATGCTTGGAACGATCCAGGACGGTAATTTTGATGCCTACCCCAAAACAGTATTAAGTGATAAAAAAGCGAACAGCTATGTCAGTTGTGTTGGCTTTCAATGGGATGGTGTGGCCAGTGTTGCGAAAACACGAGCATCATATCCTGATAAAAATATAATGCAGACAGAAACCGAATGCGGAAACTGGCACTGGAAACCAGGGTTTGATCCGGATAAACCCCAAAATGACTGGTCATACGGTTCATATACGTGGAATAAAATAAAAACCTACTTTGACGAAGGGGTAAACTCCTACTTATTGTGGAACATGATTCTTGATGAAGAGGGAAAAAGTATCGATGCCGCACGCCCCTGGCCGCAAAACGCTGCTATTGTTGTGGACAGAGCAAAAAAAGAATCGGTTTACACACCGATGTACTATGCTATCAAGCACTTTTCTTACTATGTCAAACCAGGTGCAAAATATACGTCATTGAAAGAAGGCTACCGCAATGCAATAGCTTTTACAAATCCTGACGGAGAGATTGTTGTAATCGCTCAGAATGATCTCGTTAATCCTGTTGAAAAAACTATCAGCTTAAAAGGCAGTGTAATAAAAGTCAGTTTGCCACCACGATCATGGAGTACGTTTATTTTTCCTAAGATGTAAGTTTGAATTTTAAAAAAAAAAAAAAATAGAGGATCAAGCCAAATGACTTGATCCTCTATTTTTTTGTGACATTCTGCTTGCTTAACGTGAATAGACCTCACCCCCCCAACCCCCTCTCCCATAGGAGAGGGGGAGTAAGAAATACAAGGTGATATATTGTTATGTCAAGTAATTCACCCCTCTCCTATGGGAGAGGGGCCGGGGGTGAGGTCTCATTTTCCAGCGCAAATTGGCTGAAAACATCCTTCTTGCAACATGTCAACACCCTTATTGCTTATAACGCAGACCGTAACCAAAGGGGTAAAGTCCCTCTTTACCATCACCAACGTTGATTGGAAGCTGAGCCATGTCTTTGGGCCATGTAAAGGACAACTTGCCGCTGAAATCATAATCACCGTAGAGTACATCGGCAATTCCAGGACCAGCCATCGAGCCGGGAAGCCATGCTGCAACGATCGCATCGCAATCAGCCTCAATCTCGCTAATGATCATCGGACGTCCGCTGACAATCACTGCAATCACAGAAATTCCTTGCGCTTTAAGCTTTTTAATTTTGTCAACATCTGCTTTCGAAACCGACAGGTCTTTTAAGTCGCCAAAAAATTCGGCGTAAGGAACTTCTCCAATAACGACAATCGCCTTTTTAGCTCCGTCAATTGCGCTACCGTCATCAGAATAGAGCACAGAGGCCCCGGCAGTCGCAGTAAATGCCTCCAGAATATTTTTCCCTTTCACGGCAAGACCGCTGGACTTTACCCGCCTCGAATTTTGCTCAAGTTGAGCCACCAGCGGTTCGTATTCGCTATAACCACCCCAGTATAAGGTCCAGCCACCGCAAAGAACACCCATGTCCTTGGCTTTTGTTCCGACGATAGCAACCTTCTCTGTTTTTAATAAAGGAAGCGCGGTATTTTCATTCTTTAGAAGAACAAGACTTTTTCTGACTGCTTCACGGGCAACATCCATATGTTCATCACATCCGACAGTGTTCAACTGGCTTTCGTCAGCGAGCGCCTTCTCGAAGAGACCCATTTCAAACTTCACCCGCAGAATGCGTCGAACAGCCTCATCAATACGTTCTTTTGTAATAATGCCATCTTTGACATTCTGCGGAACATCGACAACAAAATCCGGATATTCTTCGGGTATCATTATCATGTCCATTCCTGCGTTTATCGATTGGGCGAAGAGATTTTCACCTTTCAGTTCTTTATGCCCCGCCCAGTCCGAGATAATTATACCGTTAAATTTAAGTTCCTGTTTAAGAACATCGATCCATTTCTTGTTACCGTGCATCTCTTCACCACCAATACCTGAAAATGAAATCATGACAGATGCTGGTTTTTCCTTTAACGCTGCGACATAGGGTGCCAGGTGTATTTTGCGAACATCCTCGTCAGAAAGTGTACTATTTCCTCTATCGATGCCATGTGGCCCACTTCCCCATTCGGCACCACCGTCGGCAAAATAGTGCTTGACACATGCTGCCATCGAGTTTTGTGCAGCACGGTTTCCGTTTTCCAGGCCATGTACATAAGCGATACCAAGCGCAGAGACGATATCAGGCGATTCAGAAAAACTTTCGTACGTACGCCCCCAGCGTTCATCACGTGCAACAGCGACACAGGGTGCAAAATTCCAGTGCAATCCGGCAGCTCTTGATTCTATCGCGGTAATCCGTCCGATCTTCTCAACTAGCGCAGCATCATTGGTTGCTCCCAGTCCGATGTTATGGGGAAACACCGTCGCGCCCTCTATTTTAGCGTTTCCATGAACAGCATCCACTCCAAAAAGAATTGGAATGCCCAGTCGGGTTTGCATTGCAGCTTTCTGGTATTCGTTATAAAAATTCAACCAGTCTTTAGCCTTTAATCCGCTTCCCGGATGATCGCCTCCCCCGACAAGAATTGAACCAAGCCCATAACTTTTGGCATCTGCTGGTGAAGCCACATAGACGACAGCCTGCGCCATCTGTGCTACCTTTTCATCAAGCGTCATGTACGACATAAGGTCGTTTACCCGTTCTTCCACCGGTAGTGATGCATTCCTGTATTTTGCTTCCGCAGGAACCGATGTTAGATTCTTTTTGGAACTGACACATGAAAATGTAAACACAATACTGCAAATCATAGTAATTACAATACACGGGGATACTCTTTTCATTGATTTCTCCTTTGGATTAAAACTTTTATTCTACATTGTAAAGAAGATACCAGGCTCTGCATTACAATGTAAGCATGCTAACGTTAGTTGGAAATTTCCGTGTTGAACAGATACACATCATAAATATCCAATAATTTTTATTGAAACGTTATGTTTATATCTTTCCGTAAATAGAAAGAAATTGGAAGAAATAGTATTAGAAGGTTACAAATAATTGAAATCGTACAAATTCTGAGAATTCATTGTCAATGATTCGTCTGACCGGATACAAGCTGGAATTTTAAATCTCAGTTCAGGATTCCGGGAATGCATCGGAATATTGAGTAATGCAAAACCCGGAATTGCTGTAATGTTGAATATGCTAAAACTTTACTTATACGCAGTTACAGTCTCAATAGTCCCGTCTGTTCTGTACGTAAGCTCCGTTACTTTCACGCAACGCAGGAAAGTTTTGCCACCTGAAAGTGTGCTGTCATGATAAAACAGGTACGGTTTACCGTTATATTCACAAATTGAATGATGCGTGGTCCATCCGATTACCGGATTCAAAATAATACCTTTAAACGTAAATGGTCCGTAAGGGTTATCAGCCATTGCATAACAAATATAGTGAGTATCACCGGTTGAATAGGAGAAATAATACTTGCCGTTATGTTTGTGCATCCATGGTCCTTCAAAGAATCTGCGATCATGGTCACCAGCGAGAAGTGGCTTACCGTTTTCGTCAACAATAACAACATCACGCGGTTTTTCGTCAAATTCGAGCATATCGTCTGTTAAGCAGGCAACCTTGGCGCAAAGTGCCGGTTGATCATTGGCAGGTTCGAGTTCATAAGGTGACTTTACATCAGCAATAAACTTGCCGGTTTGCCAACGTTGTAACTGACCACCCCAAATACCACCGAAATACAGATACGCCTTACCATCGTCATCAACAAATGAACACGGATCAATACTGAAACTGCCTTTAATAGCCTGTGGCTGCGCTTTAAAAGGGCCTGCAGGATTCTTACTGGTTGCAACACCAATATAAAAAGCACCATCTTTAGCTCTTGCGGGGAAGTACAAATAATAGGTCCCGTTTTTGTACGCTGCGTCGGGTGCCCACATCTGTTTTTCCGCCCATGGGACATCTTTGACATGCAAAGCAACACCGTGATCAGTAGCGTTCGTGTCAGTCGGACTATTCATCGAAAGAATATGGTAATCCTCCATACAAAAGTGACCACCAAAATCGTCTTCTGGAACACCACCATCGATATCATGGGATGGGTAGATATAAATCTTACCATCAAATACGTGCGCGGACGGATCTGCTGTGTAAATATGCGTTACCAGAGGTTCTGATATGGGTTTTAATTTGTTTTCGTTCGACATAATCTGTTTTCCCTGTAAATAGTAATATCCCTTATGAATAAGGAATATAATTGTGGTTATTTATGTAAGGCAATAGTATACCGTATCTATGATGGCATATGACTCGTTTACTGCGTTCGCTAACTTCGTAAATTGGCATCTATATTCACATTGAGCTGATTGATCGGGTGTTCCACATTTACTTCTGCCGCATTTTATTTGGATGATGAAATATTCCAAGTAAGAGTATCAGCACGAGTACGGTCGTCATGATTACGAGTACAAATTAGTGCATCACAGACTTCAGACAATTATTCGTCACCCTTGAAAAAATTCAATAACCGTTGGTGAAACCGGCATTACAAACATCAATCCGTAAGAACCGATTACAGGATTTTTATATTTCGTATAAAACATATGATCAGTTCGCAAAAAGACCAGTGAACCTGCAAACAGTGTTACTTTTGGAAGTACGACCAGTTTCTCATCCCGTAACAATACCACTCCCGCTCCCCCACCTGTGAGCAGTCATGAATACAAAGTTTCACTAAAATAATTTGGTGTCCTGTAAAAGAAGTTCTTCACTTCTACCAGTCCGGCTCTGAACTCTTATCCGGATTAAATAGGCACCCGGTGCATTCTGCCGATTATCCCAAACGATCAGATGTTTACCTTTTTGTTCTGATCTTGTCATCAGCTGTTTAACCAATACACCATTTGTAGTAAAAATTGAAATAGACAGATCGGCACTCTCCGATAGATCAAGTGATATAGTGCTCTGTTTCTTAAATTTTGAAATGAATGCATTTGTCAAAAGCTTACCATTTATAGAATTCTTTGAACGATATTTTTTTTCTATCGGGACGACCGGACCATTCAATTGATACTCAAGACAACTGATATTGGGAGAGGTGAGTGATGCCTTTTCAGTAAATGAATCGGTAAATAAAACTGAATCAGAAGAGACAGATACATTATCAATAATAAAAGACTCCGTTCTTCCGGATCTGAATCCAATCCCACCATTTACAAATGATTCATCAGTAACAGAATCCGCTCTCTGTCCATCAAGGATACAGGTAAATTTTGTACCTTCAGCAAGCATTGTTACCTGGTACTCAGTATTGATAACAAAATCGTATTGCGTCTCTTTTTTAACAGTCCAGACACCATCTTTTTTTACATGAAATCGCAAAAGGCCAGTACTTGCATTGAGTTGCCACATGTACATATTGGAGCTATCCTTAACCCTGAAACATACTCCCGCTGCAACCTCTTTTATTGTCAAATTAAAACTGAAATTATAATCGGTCCAATCAGTGGTTTTGCTCTCAACGTAAGCACTTTTATTAACACTCATAACATTTGGTCCAATAGCTGTATTCGCGATGTTTTTCCATCCAGCAAGCTCCCCAAGACCCTTTTGTGAAAAAATATACAGACTACTGAAATCACTATAATCAACAACATCTATTTGTGGCTCAGAATAGTAAAACCGTCCTTCATCCTGAGTTGCAAGAACTCTCCAATCTGTATAGCCACTATTTGCCGATGCACCAGCGATACTGATATGGGGCATAACAGCATAAACATTACCCGAACCATCACAGCCAATACTCGATCTGTTATCCCATATTTTAGTTGGGATATTGGTGTTAACCCGATGCCAGGTACCAATTGTGTCCCTGAAATAGTGCATCTGTACATTTTTCCCTGCAACATTCTCACGTGAAAGCACATGAACTCTTCCCTGCTTATCAACGGTCATACTTTCCTGATTGATAAGCCCTGTTGATGTAGGTATTGTCCATACTTTACATGATACAGAATCCTGATTGATAAATATTTTTCCTGCTCTTGCGACAATTCCACCAAGATTGTTATGCCAGATATCACCATAGTCATCACTGTAAGCAAACATAAGATCGTGATTCATCTCTCCGCTTCCATCTTCTCTCCAGCACCAGACTGCATAGAGTCTGTTGTTTTTATCAAATCGTAACCCGTGGAAGTATGCTGTACAGTTTCCACCGTTGTAGTCGCCTTCGATAAACTGTCCGAGATTCTGCCAGGTACCATCATTTTTATATTTCCAGATTTTATTATCACTATGACCGCTTACTCCAATTCTCACTGTAAGTACCAGTGTACTATCAGGAGCAGTGATAAATCTTGGATAGGTAACATCTGTAACAGTTTCACCGGCGAGATCGTTTTTTACTTCAGAAAACAACGACTGGTTCCAGGTAAAGGTTTGAGGACTATTCAAAAGTCCAGCATCTGAAATTCTGTAATTAAGAACTGATGTGTGATGATCAAAACATACATGAATACGTCCATCAGCGGGTGAGATCCCAATTGATATGGAATTGTGGTTATCATTCACCTCCTGCTTATAATCTGTAAACTCAAAACTCTCCCAGGATTCCGAAGATATCGCTCTTCTTGCAAGTGTAACATATCTGTTTGATGAATAAAATGCGGCATACTGGAAACCATTGTATGTTATGAGTGCATCCTGCTGAAAGGAGAGACTGTTCAGGTAAAGATTTCCGTATCTGCTGTCTCGCCACTCAAACGCGTTCGTTGTAATTGTAGTCTCATTCTTTTTAATGACGGAGAGTTCTGCGCTTACGCCGAAAATGAATAACCCCAAAAGAAACATCAGTAATCTCATCTTTATCCTCACTTTTCTAATCAACAATTGTTATATATGTCTGAAAAATTTTGCTATAGATTCCAATTAGCTGTTCTACATGAGAAACATAGTGGACAACGTTCAAAAAAGAGCTACTAATATAAATCCTTTCAAATTACAAAACAGCATTGATTTGATAATGTTGTCCGATACGATGGTAAGAATCGATGCAAGAGCAGCCTGTACCCTCTTTTTTAACGCAGAAGGAACAAGAACACTGCAATTGAGGAATATTAGACTACACGAAAAATGGAGTTGGTGCCCTCACTCTGCGGGTGGGTGTTTTTGTTAATGGCCGACCGAAGGTCGAGCGCCTGTGAAGAATCTCCGCCATAGGCTCCTGCGAAGCAGGATGCCTGAAAACGGAAAGCTGCGAATGCCGCATAATGCGGAAATCCCCTCTTCAGGGAGGAGGAGATTTCAATATTTAATACGTACAACAAGTTTAGGAACTAATGCTTTATTTGCTGTTTCACTTGACGAAAAAACAAGTCGTGCATACGCTTCTTCCGCGATAAACCTATTACTCCAATTTGGTTATTTTAACTTCATCAATATAGCCTTGAAACGAGTAACCATTATCCATTGCACCGATATTCATAATCGAGCCAGTCCATTTAGGTTCGATATTAGTAAAGTCTTTTTCTCCAACTGAAACATCATTTACAAATAGCTCCCAATGCGTCCCTGTTTTAACAACACTTGTTTTTGACCATTCGTTAATTGGTAGTGCAGATGGGCTTGTTAAATTGTAATAAGTAGCCCCATGTGCAATATGAAAAGACAATTGTCCAGTTGAAGTTAAAAATAAAACGAAATCTCTATTAGGAGTAACTTTTGATATAATTGCATTAATACTTCCTTTATATGAAGTTGGATTTATCCATGCTTCAATCATAAAATTATCTAAATTATCAAAAAACTCTATATTATCAACTTTCGTATAATTTGAACCATCAAAGAACAATGCTTTGCCTCTGGGGCTATCAATATACTCTTCATTTCCTGTAATCGTGCAGCTAATATTATTATCACTTTCATCACTTAAGCTTCCATTAAACGACCAATGCCCCAATGTTATAGTAGTAACATTCCACTTTGCATATAACGTATCCCCCTCAGTTGACATTGTGTAACTTGCCTCATTCGCATATACAACGCTCCCACCGGAACTGGTCGCCCAGCCTGCAAAACTATATCCCGTTTTTGTAAACCCATTTGCTGTCAGGGGTGCAGAGATTCCATAAGTGATTGTCTGTGGAGCCATGCTTCCTGTTGCTGATGGGTCATTTTTATTAAAGGTAACATTATAGGGGTTCGGTGTCCACTTCGCAAACAACGTAACATTTCCCATAACCTTATCAGTTGCAAATGTCCATGGGTTCGTACAGGCTGATTCTTTGAACCACCCTCCAAAAGTATACCCGGATCTTATTGGTACCGATGGTGTTTTCGCTGTGTCGTTATAATTTACAATTTGTGAGTCAACGACACTTCCGCTCTGGCTGCTAAATGTCACTTTGTATTGGTTAATTGTCCATTTTGCAATTACTGTTATATCTGCGTTTATTTTCGTCGCAGATGTCAATTGCGTCCCATCAGCAGCCAGAGATGTCCACCATCCAGCAAATACGTATCCGGTTCGAACAGGGACCGGTGATGGCAGTGCTGACACATTAGTTAAGGGATAGGTTACTGTTTGCGTAAATGACTTTAGCTCGCTTGTTGCATCAGTACATGAAAATGTGACTATATACGAGCATGGATTCCATTGTGCATATAAGGTTATATTCATTTCTGCAATTTTCAACTCACTACCGGAATCATACTTTGATCCGGTTCCATCAGCTTTTGTATTCCACCCACCGAAGATATATCCTTCTCTTAGCAGAGAACCGGTATTACCCTTTACCGGAACGTTATCACCACTTATATAGTTAACTGTATCAGCAGGAACAACACCACCGGTTTTTCCATTACCATCATAGATAACACGATACTGTTGAATAACATCCGATTTTGTGGTATCAGATTTTACATAGAACTTAAGAGATGTTATATTACCGCTTAGATCAGATGCATTTATTACTGCACTATTCACCTTAACCATATCAATTCCAGTCAATTTAGCAGTATAGACTGAATCACTAATTTTCGATACTAAAACCGTTTTTGTCCCAAGTGAACAAACAACACTCGTAATACCAATCGCATCCTTACAAATAAACTGCAGATCCATTGTATCCGTTGACGCGATAATCGTATCACTTACCACATTAAGAAACTTTACAACCGGAGCAATAGTATCAAGCGGACCTGGATTATACTTTACAGAAAGTACAAATCTTGTACAATTTTTTCTGAAAGACATATCTTCCGCTGTAACGACTATCGTCGAAAAAACATTAGGTTTCAGATTAGTCACCGTAAGGTTATAAATGCTGTCATTCTCTTTGAGAACAGTTATACCATTTGTCTCAAGACTGCACAGAACTGCACCAATGCCACTTGAATCACTGATTTTCATTTGAAGCGAAAATGATGAAGAATTAATAATCATGCTGTCTTTTATAGTTACCGGCAGTTGTATTTGGGGGGATTTCATATCCGTTGCAAGCTGTATTGACGAGACAAGAGTATCGGATTTCCAGATCACCTTATTTTCATTGTTAATGGCATCAATGTAGTAGTAGCTGTTTTTTGAAGAAAGTAAATCAGAATAAATCGGCGATACTGTCGAATCATAGAGGTTAAAGCTACCTATCTGTGTATTTGATTTGTAAACATAATAGAGTTCTGCACTATCGATTGCCTGCCATGCCATTGTCACACTGTCTTTTGTAAATGTCGCAATACTTAGTTTTGCCACCACCGATGGTGATCGTACTCCAATCATGATTGTGAGTGTGTCAGCAAGTGGCGGTTTTCCATTGTCAGCGGCTACAAGCACAAGATGTTCAACGCCGGTAAAATTACTGTCTGGTTTCCAGATGAAAGTATTATTCTCAAATATCGCATTAGCCGGTTTCTTCAGTGCATTGACAATATGCCACTGATCCGGGTTCGAATCAGATACAGAGATGAAGAGTTTACAAGTATCATTGAATGTAATTGAGTTCGATCCGGAATATCGAATCGTTGGTGCTTTATTCGGCTGTTCATAGGAAAACATGATTGTCGCAGAATCACAATACTGTATTGATTTCTGAATATATGCGATACTATTTACTTTTATCATTCCCTGGCGCGGATAAGTAAAGTATGTCCATACTGTATCGATTGTAGCAACCCTATTCGCAACGACGTTTTCAGTTTTGACTATTTCTGATGCAGTATTTACAAAAGTTATTTTTATTGAGTCAACATAATCAGGATATCTGACAATTGCACCTACACCAATAATTGTCCCGGCTGTATCTTCGACATATGACGGATCGATACTATTGCCGGATTTTTTTAGTATTATTTGACAGTATGCATTTTCTGCCACACAAGGATTAACAGGTAAATCGCCACAGGTAACAAAAATGAGCATTGAAATACACGCTAATACTCCAAGCGTTTTTTGGCAAATCACAGCCTTACTACTCATAATAAATCCATTCTGTTAAAATGTTAACACATCGTTTTTTCTACAAAAAAATACCTATAATTATAACAATATCACATTATTTCAAATTCCGGATTATTTGGTCTTTGGTATTGCTTCATTTCGAAAAGGAATAATATAACAATAAGTATCACTTATAGCGACTAAACCATTTTCTCTATCTCTGTCAAGATTTGTAATGAATTTACAAGGAGAATAATTGTACCATTGGATGATAGTATCCACTTCTGCAGTAACTTCACTGAAAGTCGGGTTCACCGATGTAGTGTTACTGCGCTCAGTAAGCAGTAAGGAAACAAAGGTACCAGAAATGAACAATGCCTTTAACGTAAAATTAGTTATTGGTCCCAAAGAAGCCTCCTTGAAAAAGAATTGACATATTGGCTATAATAGGCAATCCCACTTTTTGTCAATAATATCACTGGCGATTATCCATATTGCTATCTACTACATTCGAACCCGTTCCGATATAGATCATTATCGGCAAATATTTACATAGAATATTAACAAACACTTTCCCTTGCTATCAACGTATGCACCAGTATCAATAAAATATCATACATAGAGTAAAAGCCCGGCATGTTTTTTCAAATAGTGTTACCTATAGATAACATTCGTAACAGACCTTTGAAGCTGTTATCATCGGCCATTTCTATTATTAACCTAAAATCCGCAGTTGAATCGTGATGCTCTGCGCAAGCTATTGTCACATCTTGCATTGCAAAAATGCTCACCATACTGCACCGAGTATGTCTGCGCTTTTTGCAAAACAATCTGTAACAATATCTTGTGCATATCACTCACGCTCAGCCGCGGAATTTAGGATTAACAAAAGACTCAGAATGTAGTAAAAGAGAGATACTAAACTTGCCGGAACCCACGGTACAATTGTGATGGAAGATGTGATGGCATCTACTATGAGCAGTTCAGCAAAAGGTACTCTTGAACCTAAATGGCGTAGTTGATCGCGGCGCAGAACCGTAATCTATTGAGCGCTAAGCGTTTCAAACCTCTTGAGTTTTTTGAACGAAACAGCGGTTTTGATATATGGAAGTTTTTTTAGGTGTTTACGGGAAATTATTTTCTGTGCTAACAGGCGATAGCTACATCATTTTTAACACAAAAAAACGTTCTTTAATCAGGTATTACTTCAATTTGGTTATTTTAACTTCGTCAATATAGCCTTGAAACGAGTAACCATTATCCATTGCACCGATATTCATAATCGAGCCAGTCCATTTAGGTTCGATATTAGTAAAGTCGTTTTCTCCAACAGAAACATCATTTACAAATAGCTCCCAATGCGTCCCCGTTTTAACAACACTTGTTTTTGACCATTCGTTAATTGGTAGTACATTTGGGCTTGTTAAATTGTAATAAGTACTCCCATGTGCAATATGAAAAGACAATTGTCCAGCTGAAGTTAAAAATAAAACGAAATCTCTATTAGGAGTAACTTTTGATATAATTGCATTAATACTTCCATTATGTGAAGTTGGATTTATCCATGCTTCAATGATAAAATTATCTAAACTATCAAAAGACTCTATATCATGAACATTCGTATAATTTGAACCATCAAAGAACAATGCTTTACCTCTGGGGCTATCAATATACTCTTCATTTCCTGTAATCGTGCTGCTAATATTATTATCACTTTCATCACTTAAACTTTCATTAAATAACCAATGCCCCAATGTCATAGTAGTATCATTCCACTTTGCATATAAATCAATGTTTCCTGTTGAACCTGCAGGAATAGAGGTCACATTGTTAACAAAAAGAGCATCTGAATACCACCCGTCAAATGCATACCCCGTCTTTGACGCAGCAGCAAGAGTTATGGTCGGTGTTTCAACAGTATAGTTTGCTGGATTGGCACCGTTTGTTCCTTCATTTAAATAGTAGGTTATAGTGTACCCAATTGTATTCCATTTTGCATATAACGTATCCCCCTCAGTTGCCATTGTGTAACTTGCCTCATTCGCATATACTACGCTCCCACTGGAACTGGTCGCCCAGCCTGCAAAACTATATCCCGTTTTTGTAAACCCATTTGCTGTCAGGGGTGCAGAGATTCCATAAGTGATTGTCTGTTGAGCTATGCTTTCCGTTGCTGATGAATCATTTTTATCAAAGGTAACATTGTAGGGGTTCGGTGTCCACTTCGCAAACAACGTAACATTTCCCGTCACCTTATCAGTACCAAATGTCCATGGGTTCGTGCAGGCAGATTCTTTGAACCATCCCCCAAAAGTATACCCGGATTTTATTGGTACCGATGGTGTTTTTGCTGTGTCGTTATAATTTACAATTTGGGAGTCAACTGCACTTCCGCTCTGGCTGTTAAATGTTACTTTGTATTGGTTAATTGTCCACTGTGCGTACAAAACAATATTGACAGTATCTGCAATTACTGTATCGCCGGCATGATAGCCACTTCCGGTTCCATCAGCGATACTGTTCCATCCGGTGAATGTATAACCGCTCTTTGTCAATGTACCTGCAGTGCCAAGTATCAGCGTGTCACCAATAGAGAATTGTTTTACCTGCGGTTCTGTACCACCAGTAGCACTATTACCACGGTAAACTATTGTGTACACATTTTTAGCAAACACCGCAAGTACCACAGCACTTCCCTTGACTACACGCATGGTGGTCAGACTTGCACTCGAATCCGCAAACAAAACCTCTCCGGAAACTGCCCGCCATACAGCAAAGTGATATCCCGTTGACGGAGCCGCAGTAATTTCCACCAGCTCGCCATAGGCCACAGAATCGGGCATCGTGACTACCCCGCTACCACTGATTGACTTCTGCACTGAATACTCATTCAGTGCAAACTGCGCGGTGATAACAGTACCCGGTGACGTAATTTTTACCGTTGTTGATGCAGACAGGGAATCAGCAAACTGCGCACTGCCGGAGAGACATATCCACTTACCAAACCGATAACCATTTACAGTGTCGGCGGATGCGATTATCGCAACGGGAATTCCGTATGATGCTGTAAATGCTGATGCGGTATCATTTGCAACAGTAAAAGATCCATGACTGCTGCTCTTATCCAGTTGTACCGGGAAGGTTATCAATGTAAACAGCGGTCTGATAACTGATGCAGAATCAAGTAAAATGGTGGTGACCGGAGCAGCACTGTCGGCAATGATCGCACTGCCGCTGACAATTTCCCATTTGTAAAAAATGTATCCGGTATCGGGAATGGCTGAAATAGTATCAGATACACCATACGTAATGCTTCCTGCTCCCGTACCATGACCATTGGTAGTATTGGCAATTTCAAGCTGGTACGTATCCGGAACAAATATTGCCTTTATGGTAACATTGCCATTTCCAGGCACAATGCTGGTTTGTATAGCAAGTGAATCGCTAATTATTGCAGAACCGGAAATAACACTCCAGTTTACGAAATGATAGTGTGGCGGATGTAACGCGGTAATCGGCTGTAGTTCACCATACAATGCTGTAATTGTCTGAACAACACCACTATCACCAATAATCTGAACAGTATAGCTGTTTTTCTCCCATACCGCATAAAGTATCACGTTTGTTGTATCAACAGTAACTGTATCATCAAGTGCATATCCCACGCCGCTTCCATCAGGTGCTGTATTCCAGCCAATTAAAGTATGCCCTTTTTTGTCAAGCGTATCACTTATCGCTGCAAGTGGTATCTGTGCGCCCGGAAACAATCTCAGCACCTTATCGGTGCTGCCACCGCTCAACCCGACATTAATCAGCGATAGTACGTCAACCACAAATTCATACCTGACCGACTCACCATCAATGGTACAAGTGTAGGTGCCAGCCTGAGCGGGTGTAATAGAATCAAGTATTAAAATGCCTGATACCGTTGTATCGAAAGCAATTGAATCCAGATACCATATGCATTGTTTACCAACAGGTATTTCAGCATTAAACTGTGCAATACTTAAAGTACAAGGCATTGCTTCATTAATAGTGAGTTGCCGGCTGACCATTCCACTATCATTAACCAGAATTGTGGCAGTTTCTTCAGATTCCACACGAAAACCGGTTTTGACCGTATCGACCGATACCCCGTTTTGTAATGTTATAATACGTAACGACTGGGTTCCTTCAGCTAATTTATCAATCGTAAAACTGCCATCAGGATTGACTTTAACATGACGGTCACTGCCGACAACCAGTACATAGACCTCCATTGTACTGTCGATCCAGTCAATCTTCCCGATGATTGTTGCCGGAGGTTTGAGAGTAGCTGGAGGAGGATTATACGAAGGTGTTCCAGCTTCAGTAGTTTGAACTGAATCTATTTTGACAATAAAGCTGGTATCAACCGTTTGAGCAATTATGGTGAAATATCCAGGCTCAACAGCTTGAAATTTATATATTCCGCTGTCATTAGTAATTGTTTGGATGATCCGGGAATTCCCTGCAACTGCTTTCTTAAAGAGTTTCGAATCAGTATCTACTGTATAGTCTGAAGGATACATTGCAACCTGTACCCCGCTGGCAGGTGTTCCTGTCCGATCGACAATAATCCCGGCGGTTTCGTTTATTGTTGGCGTTCCTGCAATCGGGAGCACATCAGACGAACATGCCAGATACACTAACAGCAGTAGTGCTACGGGCAGAGTAAAAAAAAACCGTATAAAACCCGCATTTTTGATACTCTTTATGGTGGAAAAATTTTGAGAACGCATTACCATCTCCCGGGAGGAATATACCATTCCATAGAACATTAAATTACTATCTACTACTTATTTATTGAATCAATTCAAGACCTTACTACAGTCGCCAACTCTATAAAATAGATTTGCCGGTATCACAGTCCAACGTAAAATAAAACTTCTGTTATCCAGAGATAACAGGTTAACTTGAAAATGTGATAGGTTGATGACCTGTTTCTACGACGCGCAGGATCATTTGGGGGCCATTCGCTGACCGGTTGATACGATTCGGGCATTCTAATGTTGCCGGACACTATCAATCGCAGGAATAAAACGATGTACGATACAAGATCCTTTTCACTCCGACATTTTTTTTGTTAGAGGCATAAAGATTGATTGAATGAGATACACCCTTTCCGGGCCTTCATCGTTTTGAATCAGTCTTTTTATATGATCGAGGTGTTCCAGACTTTCTTTTCTGATAATTTCCGCTGTTTTTTCTGAAATGCCGACAGTCATAGATCTGACCTGATTACCATCTAAATGTAGTGGCAGTGTATCTTTAGCCGCCAGCATTAAACCAATGTGGGAGTTATCCCTGTCTTCCTGAGAAATATCAGCGCCGTTTATTAAATTCGGCGCTGTAGTGAGCGCGTAGGCTCCATCACTGGTTCGATGAATAATTTGGAGTCGTTCGAGCAGCGCCACCGATTCCTCAGCCTCCTCGGGAGTAATGTGGGGAAACAACCATTTACTAAGCTGTTTATACTCCCCCTTAAAGGTGATCATTCCAATAATTGAACGAATAACGCCATGATACCATTTTGAAAAAAACACCTTTTTATCACTTTTTAACTGGTCTGAGACAACAAACTTTCGAAATTCCTCCAATTTTTCCCGTATACGAAGCTTCTCTGTCTCATTATTTTCCTGTTTATAGGCAACCATGAAATTGAAATATTCTTTCTCATTTCTTGTAAGTGGAATAACCCTCAGAAGTTTAATGCTATTGGTTGTAGACAATCTGGTTTTTGGATTATTAAAAATCGAGTGAACAAAACCCCTGTTTTTAAAGCCTGCGCGTTCTGCAATCCATTGAAACGTAAAATGGGGACGCAGTGCCCGTTGCTCAGTATAATACGCTTTAAGGTACTCTTTATAATCAAGGTAATCCAGGATATTGACCATTTAACTCACCATTTGTACTAGTTGTTTACATTATTGCTACATAATAATAAACAAAATATACTTTTCTTACGGGATAAATCTAACTATTATCTGTACAAAATAATAAGGTAAAAAACTACACTGACTTAAGATTTACAAAACAGCTCAGCTGGCTGGTTGTCTGATTACTATTGTCAAGCGTCCATCAGCCGGGTTGTTTAAAACTTGATATTGAAAGAATTGCACCCGTTTAGCAAACAGGGTGACAAGCATCTATGTTAGATACTATTCATATACAAAATGCCTTCAAATGGTACGATAGTGTATACATCGCAAATCTTAACAATACACCATTATCCGTCAGCGAACCAGATTTCGGTGAACATCGTAAAATGATTGCGTATTATTTACAGAATAAGGATTATTTTGATATAATCAGGGGTTGATTGCACAGTGGCAATCAGAAAAAATTAAGCCATCCTGTCGATAAATATGGTTATATTATACATATAAAAAATGAGTACCCATTCAGGAAGTAACTATTCCAACCAATTTTTCTCATTTTTTGGATATACAACACCATGAATTGAATTTTTTACTATTTTCATGGTGGTTGTAAAAAAATACTAATAATTCACACTGTAGATTATTACAAAAACTACACAAAGAAAGGTTATACTACATCAACAACAACACACAGGTGAATAAAACACCATATTTCAATCAATTTCCAAACATTTAACGTATCTAAACTATTGACTTACATCGAGGGGGCAAGATGAAATTCAAGAAAATCGCTACTATTATATTATCGTGCGGAATCGGGGCTGCAGGTGTTGCAGATGCGATTACCGGCCGGGTAGTTAACAGTACCTCTAACGGATTAGCCAATACAAAAGTATGGCTGAAAAACAATCCATCAATCAGTGACTCAACCGATAATGACGGGAAATTTTCACTTGAGCTGCCAGGTACCGGAATTATTTCCAGTCACGCAACATCCAAGCAAAACAGTTTTTTCAATGTACACAATAACCGGATCATGTTCTCTCTTCCGGCCACTCAGGTTGTTACACTTGATCTATTTGACATTGAGGGAAAACGGGTGGCATCACTTTTCAGCGGTACTGCCGGACCTGATATGATATTTGTTGACCTTAACACTACCAATGCACCATTAGCATCCGGAATGTATGTACTGAAATGTACTGGTCATACTGTAAATGCAACGATCCAGCTTAATAACAGCAGTGGTAATTTTATGTTGACAAAATCAGACCTTGCAGAAAAAAGCGCTATGTCAAAATTTGCAGCAGTTTCCGGCCCGGACTCGCTCATCGTGCTGCGAATGGGCTATGAAATTAAAAAAATTGCACTGACAAACGTTGCGGCACAGGAAGTGCCTGCAATTACGCTTAATCTCAGAACCTATAAACTTCAACCAACAATAAACGTCAAGCAAAACCGTTCAATTGAAGTCCATCTTCCTTCAGATTATAAAGATCTTTATGTACTCCCGGTACTGTATCTTCTTCATGGGGGTGGTGAAGACCGCACTGCATGGAGAACGAAAGGAAACCTGGTGAATACGCTCAATAGTTTTCAGGGAAGGGATAAGATGCAGGCAATGATCATCGTTACTCCCGATGCGGGTGGTAACAATGGGTATGGCAATTACGGTAAAAATGCAGATCCATTTTATACCGATCTTACCGTTGACATCAGGAAATATGTTGAATCCAATTACAAGGCGGATACATCACGTTTTGGGCGGGCGATTTCAGGGTTCTCCATGGGCGCCATGCAGACACATAATCTTACCCTGTTTTATCCGGAACTCTTCGGATACTCCTACCCGATATGCGGAGGGCTTTACAAAAGCGGCGGTTTTAATGAAGCAAAAATGAGAGCAGATGTTGCAAGTGGTGCAATCGATACATCCCGCGTTCACCAGCTAAAAGCCTACAAGCTGCATTCCAATGAAACAGATATAGCATGGACTGACACAAGAGATTTCGAAAAATTTTTGGGCTCACTAAATATCAGGCACACCTATGATTTCACCTCCTATTCAGAAGCCGGCCACACGTTCAGCTATTGCAACGCGGTATTTCAGCATTATTCTGATGAAATTTTTAAGTGATAAGCGATACGATTCTTTACATAACTTGTAATGAGTGCTTCACATAATGTATCAAAAACCTGATTCGAGTGAATCAGGTTTTTGTTTATTTAGTTCTTCTGGAAAAATTGCGGGTCGAATGTTATCCTCATATCAATCTGCTCAATCGTTCGCTTTAATACATTTCAAGGGGGCTCCAAAATAATGGCATCGGAGTTTTCACAACATTTCCTGATCAGATCGATAATTAATCGGTAACACCATACCATCCTCCCCCTCTTCCGCTTGCGGAGAGGGGGTCAGGGGATGAGGCTGCCCCACCCCTTCAATCCGTAATTCCCGTTTATCTGGTTTATATAACTGATTTTATTTGATATTGATATCATTCTATAATACAATTGATTTGTATTTTTTTCAGTTTCAGATAGTACACAGTAGATTGCAGGCATTTTGAACTATCCCGAAATGCAGAGATGTGCAGGTATTTTGTAACCAATTTTTCGTGAAAGTAGGAATAGTTATGGACCAAATTTCAGATTATATTCTGACTGAAAATATTCATGAAAGTAGAAGTTCTGTAATCTATCGCGGGCACCGGATAAACGAAAATCAACCAGTTATTATAAAGCTGTTAAAGACAAAAAAACCAAGTCCGGATGAACTCGCAAGATTTAAGCAAGAATATAACCTTATTAAAAACCTCAATCTGGAAAAGATTGTTAAAACATTGGATTTTGTCGAGGATACTTTTGATGAGGATACCTTTAATTATGCAATAATCGAAGAAGATTTTAATGGGATCTCTTTGAAAAAGTTGCTTAAAACCAGAACAATCAGTTTACAAAATTTTCTGGGAATTGCGATAACCTTATCCGAAACCCTCAGTAACCTTCATAAGAATAATATTATCCATATGGATATTAAACCTGATAACATTTTAATTAATACAGAAGAAAATATTGTTAAAATTACAGATTTCGGGATATCTGCACTACTAACTCACGCCAATGATGAGATCTATAACCCGGCAGTTATTCAGGGAACACTTGCATACATGTCCCCGGAACAGACAGGCCGAATGAATCGCAGCATGGATTATCGAACGGATCTGTATTCTCTCGGTATCACTTTTTATGAGATGCTCACAGGCAAGTTGCCCTTCAAATCAAAAGATCCTATTGAATTGATACATTCACATATTGCCAGACAACCCACTGCGCCTCGGGATTTGAATCCGGATATTCCCACAGTTATCTCTTCAATTATTCTTAAGCTTTTAGCAAAATCTCCGGAAGAACGATATCAGAATGCATCAGGACTGGCCTTTGATCTTACTGAATGTCTGAATCAGTTAACCCGGAACGGTACAATCGACAATTTTACCATAGCCCAAAAGGATATTTCGATCCGGTTTAACATTCCACAGCATCTTGTCGGTCGTGAACTGGAATCTGCAAACTTAATGGAATCATTTGAAAGAGCAAGCCTTGGAACTGGTGAAATGATGCTGGTGACCGGCAGTCCTGGAATAGGGAAATCTGCATTGGTAAATGAACTCTATAAGCCGATTGTAGCGAAAAAAGGATATTTCATCTCAAGTAAATATGATCAGTTTAAAAGGGATATTCCCTACAGTTCAATAATCCAGGCATTTCAAAGTCTCATTCGACAGATAATTGCCGAGAGTGAGGATCGGGTGCACTCATTAAAGAATAAACTGCTTTCTGCACTTGGCTCCAACGGAAAAGTTTTGATTAGTGTAATTCCTGAGCTGGAATATGTTATTGGCAAACAGCCCGATGTACCGGATCTTAATCCGGAAGAATCGCAGAATAGATTTAATCTGCTGTTTCAAAAATTCGTCAATGTTTTTATCAGCCCAGAACAGCCAAATCATTTTTTCTTCATCGGAGCTTACAGGGATACTGAGACTGATCAGAACCACCCACTGATGATAATGTTTAATGAAATTGTAAAACATGGTACAAAAGTAAATAATATTACCCTGAAACCTCTCGACATTGATAACATCAATACGATTTTGGTGAATGTATTTAGATGTAAAGCAGAACAATCAATAGAGCTGGCGGAACTTGTCCATAGGAAAACAGCAGGCAACCCGTTTTTTGTAAATCAATTTCTAAAGAGCCTGTACGACAAAAAAGTACTCTCGTTCAATCCAAAGGATGGATGGAACTGGAATATTGACAGTATCATTGAGATGCAGGTTACTGACAATGTAGTAGAGTTCATGGCCACTAAAATCTCTAGTTTACCAAAGAACACACAGGATATTTTAAAAATTTGTTCATGTATTGGTAACCGGTTTGATCTGGAGGAATTAGCAACGGTTTCGGAGAAAACAATGGAAGCAGTCCTTGAAGATCTATCCCTGGCTATCAGGGAAGATTTAGTAAGATTATGTGATGGAATCTATAAGTTTCATCACGATCGTATTCAGGAGGCTGCCTATTCGCTGATTCCCGAAAGTGAAAAAGCTCAGATGCATTACAGAATCGGTTCAAGTGCATTAAAGAAAACCGACTCTGAGAATTTGAATAAAAAGATATTCTATATTGTAGACCAGCTGAACAGGGGCAGCAGGTTTCTGATCGACTATGAAATGCGATTTAACCTGATGAGTCTTAATGAGCAGGCTGCGGGTAAAGCAAAAAGTGCCGCAGCTTATTATGCGGCAGCGGAATATCTCGAAAAAGCGAAGTCCCTGTTATCAACAGAAGAATGGGGTTTACTTCCGCATAAACTGTTCAGCATCTCCATACAATACGCAGAATGCCTGTATTTGTCAGGCAATATCGACAAGGCTCTTGACCTTTGCGAGCAACTATTCGAGCTTGCGACAGATAATTTCGATAAAGGAGGTGTATACTCTTTAAAAATCCGAATCCTTGATGCCACTTATCAACAACTTGAAGCTGTTCTGGAAGAAGTTCGCAAGGGATTAGCGTTATTCGGTGTATCATTACCTGCAGATAATCAGGAAATAGACAAAGCAGTAAAAGAAGGTATTGCGAAAATGAAGGCATATTTTGCCCAAAATCCTATTGAAAAACTGATTGAGCTCCCACACATGACAGATAAAAACAATGTAATGGTGATGAAATTATTATTGCAGGCCGCTCCGTCTGTTGCCCAAACTAATTTTCAACTCTTTTCTCTCATAGAATTACTAATGTTTGAGCTTGCAATTTCTTATGGAACTACAGCAGAATCATGTAAAAATTTTGTCGATTTAGGACTCATCCATAATGCATTTCTGGGGGATTATGAAAGAAGCTATCAGTTGAGTAAAGTGGCATTCGCACTTATAGACAAATATAACGCTGATTCATTAAAATCTTCGGTGTATTTTGTTTTCAGTGCATACATTTCATGCTGGCGGAGTCATTATCGGGAGGGCCTGGATTATTATGACCTGGCTTATCAAAGTGGATTGGAAACAGGCGATTTGCTGCACGTAAGCTATTCCAGTGCCTGTAAACTGTTTCTTTTG
>JAAZBG010000142.1 GCA_012513915.1 Fibrobacter sp. | reverse complement strand
TATATGGATTAACTTCTCCGGTCCCGCGATTTCTCCAAAGCGCGGTTCATCAAGCGTTGAACGTATACCGGTTAATTTACTTAAAATTAATGAAAAAAACAGCAACTAATAGATCTGCGTGATCGATTCTGTTGGCAAAACAGGTCAACAGTCCTTTCAGGATACATAAAAAAAGGTTTGAAACAGATTATTGCCTGAGAACTTGCATTTTTGTCTGGTATTGGTGTTAAAAATAATAGAACTATACATTGTTAACGACATGTGTCAAGTCTCTTCCCTTCGCAGTCAAACGGTACCGTTGTGTTGGACTGTTTGGGCTATCAGGTTGTGTCATTTCAATAACACCATCTGATAGTGCTGGAGTAAGATAGGCTAATCGAAAATGTTCATCATTTTTAAGTTTTAGTGCACTCTGAATCTCTTTTCGCTTCATTTCACCTTTTATAACATTAAGGAGCTGTTTTACTTCCGTGGTTACTTCCGTGGTAATTGTTATCAGAGTATCTTTTAAAATTTGAAGCATAAATTCTACAAAAACTGTAGCATCACCTGCGGAGTCAGTGTTTTTTCAGTAGTGGCGGTGTATCGCCCCACAAGTTCAGCGATCTCAGCTACACAGGTCATAATCTGAGGAGTCAATGTATATGGCGGTTTGTAGTCTGAATGCACTATTTTTTCTCCCTTTTCAGTTAAATATAGTATACGAGAGAATGCTGGGAGATCTAATGAATGGTTTTTTCAAGTTTAGTCCGACAAATTTTCCACGGTAATGCATCCTGCATCACCTTTTCTCTGCGGCTTAACAAACATCACCCTTCCAAACCACTGCGACAGAAATTATTTTATACACATGAGCTGCCGCTGTAGCTCAGTTGGTAGAGCAGCACATTCGTAATGTGCGGGTCGCAGGTTCGAATCCTGTCAGCGGCTTTTATCAGTTACTGCATCACCCTGCTTGTTGAATTAGTAGTAGGAACACAGTGTTTTGATTTCCAAATCAAACCAACCATTACACCATACATCATAGTATTAAGCGGAAATATCTGATTTACGCATCCAATAATCTGACTGTTCAAAACGTAGAACTGTTTTTGCAGTCGTTTAAAATAAATAGTAGATTATTTGGTCTAACAGATCGGAGGGCTGTGTTAGCGCTTTCCAGAGCCACTTTTGAGGAAACAGAATGATGAGTGAATCAGGAATAAAAATAGAATGAATCATTCAGAAACTGTTTTGAAATTTCCTGAACTGCATGGTGTATTGTTTCCCGGCTGCGGGGTAACATTTACAGGGTACGAAAATGTTTTTTTGCAGAAATCAGGCTGTGATATCAAGCAACTCTTTCGACGTGCGTCAGGATGCAGCAGTTTTAAAATTCCCGAACCAGTATGTACAAGGGATGATGAGTACGATGAGCTTCAGAACCAGTTGCTGACCTACATTTACAGTTGTGCATTCAGTGATATTCTCAGGAATATTCATCCAAATGTTTCCTGGTGTGCATTTTACAGCATGGGGATTTATGCTGCATTGTATCATGCAGGTGTCTATACCTTTGAATCGGGGCTGAAGCTTATAGAAACTGCATATACTGCAGTTATGGCTGCAAAGGGTACAGTATCGTACGCAATCGCTACAATTATCGGACTCGAGCGTGCAACTGTTGAAAAACATATTGCATATAGTGGTGGAATGCTTGATATTATCAATGAGAATAACGGACTGAGTTTTGTTGTTTGTGGAGAAAATACACGGGTTACACAATTGGTTGATGCAGTTACTGATGATGGAGCCATAAAGGCGGTCATCTTGCCGCTCTCAGCGCCATATCATGCTGTTAAAGACCTTTCGAAGCTTGAATCACTCAAATTGTGCTGTGATAATGTTATTGTAAGTGCTCCAAATGTCAAAATGGTGTCGTGTGTAGATCAAACAATTCTGGACACTACCGATACAATTAAACACACGATACTGGACAATGTGGCACTTCCTATAAACTGGAGGAAAACGTTTGAGCTGCTTCTGGGAAATGACGGTACTGAATTTTTTGAATGCGGTCCGGGAGATAGTTTGTATAAGGCAGGGAAGTTTATTGATGGAACATTTACTATTACAGGGTGTAGAAAATATAGTGCCCTTATGTAAATAATATCTCTGTTTTGAAGTAATTATGAATAAGTAAGGTAACAGTAATGAATAATGAAAAAGAAAAGCCGTTGAAAGCCGTTGATTTTATAGCCTTTTTTACGATAGTCATCGGATTTTTCATGGTGATGCTTGATTCAACGATAGTCAATGTATCGCTGCCGGTGATGATCAGGTATTTCAAAACGGATATGAGTACTATCTCCTGGGTTGTAAATGCATATAATCTTGCATTCTCGGTGTTGTTATTGACAGGATCAAGAATCGCGGATCAATTCGGGCGTAAGAAAATATTCTTGATTGGTATTTTCTTTTTTACACTGACATCATTTTTGTCAG
>JAAZBG010000141.1 GCA_012513915.1 Fibrobacter sp. | reverse complement strand
ATAAATGTGAAGTCATAACCCTGGATGGTGATAGCTACAGATTGAAACACCGCAAAACCATATTTGACAAAAATTAGGTGTAAAAAACTATTGACCGAAAACTGTAAAATTATACTTGACATCTACATCTCCCTCGCGCTCCTTTGGCATAGCCACGGTAACGGTATGCGACCAGAATAAGTTCAAAATCGGCCTTGTCCTTACTATCACGCTCCAAGCGCGAAGCCTCTTGGTTAATCCAGTTGTAATAGCCAGAGCGAGAGACACCAGCATACTTGCACAGCCAGGAGATGTTAAGAAGGTTGTTGTCACGTGTAGTCATATCTCGGATGATCTGAAATTTGACTTCCGGTGGTGTCTCGTATCGCATGCTTTCTGTGCCTCCATATCCGCCAAATAAATTTTTTTTAGAAACTCTAGTTCTTGCCTGGTATAGGCCAGTTCTTGTTCCAATCGAGCTATTTTATCACCATCTGTTTTAATGAGCTTTGATGATAAGGTTCCCCGCGGGAGCCTGGAGTTTTTATCGGTAAAACCTGCACCCCTTTTGCCTTCTGCCTGTACCATAGTTCGCAAGCTATTTAATCGTTTTGCTCCTAATATGTCTGGGTCAATTCCGGCTTCAGTTAATATGGTTTCGTACGATTTACCTGCCATATGTTCGCTGTAAACATGCTCCTTAAATCTAGCTGAATAGCTGATAGTCTTTTCGTTTACGGCCAAAACATGTGGGCTTTTTTGAAGCTCCTCAAGCTGCTCTTTGGTTAGTGAACATCTTTTGCTCATGGTAATATCACTCCTTATCGCTTATATAATTTTACCATGTAGCAACTGTCCACGGTGGAGGGTTTTTAATCAACTTTTCTTCAGGTGCGTGTCCAGGCTTAAGGGTTTTTACTGATTTTACCTTTTCACAATTCATTAGCTGTCCATTTTATAGGGTACATTTTAAACACAGCTCTTCAACTATTCAACTTGTCGTTAATTGAATGTAACTACTATGGAATATTGATATCAATCTCTTCAACCGCAGCCTCTTTGTATTTCTTTAAATCATATATCAGACCTTCATAACCTTCTTCATATAAATCGTAAATCCTTCCTGTACCTACTTCACAGTTATCAGAAATGAGCATTTGCTCTATCCACATTCCCCCATTATTGTCCTCTATTACCACATAGGTTCTGTAATCGTTTTTTCTAAAATCTCTAATATACGCCTTATACTCGCCACTATTAAAACACAAAAGTTCTAATTCTTTTGGAATAATAGCTACAATGTTTTGTAATATTATATCTTTATCTTTAAATGATTGATAATCTGGTTTTGAAATTGCCGCAATTGTTAATTTATCGTTACAATAAAATGTATATTTTAATTCTTCAATTTGTTTTATGATATCTGTTTCATTATCATATTTAAAATAAATAGATGGTTCGTTATAAAATCCTCTACTCCCGTTCATAACCATAAAAGCTGTATACCCCATCTCTTCTTGAAAAATTTCTTCTTCTGGATACATATAAATAAATATCGAATCTACATTATCATTTTTATTCTTTATGTATACTCCAATCTTAAATGTTTTATTATCAAATCCATCGAAATCAGAGGAAACTCCAAAAAACCACATGTCATCATTAATTAAGATAGCTACAGACTCTTTTAGCTCTTCGATATCTATTAAATGATTATTGTCATCTTTATTAATCAGTATCGGTGTAATGTCGTTATTTCCTGCTCCATCGGTATATGTACATGAACATATTTGAATAATAAAAATGGCAAAAATTAAGGGTATTAAAACATTCTTATATTTTTCCATGATTTAATCCTTCTTCCCATATCTAAAAAACTTATTATCTGCATATCTAACAACATCTTTTATGTCATTCCATTTTCCGTCAGAATATAATTGCTCTTGTCCATCCAGTATTCTGTAACGACCTGAATTCTCTTTGAAAACGCCTGTGCTGCGAAAATATCTTCTATCTCCTATTGGATTAGTTATCTCATCAGTATTTTGCGTTAAGATTTTAACTGCAATATTT
>JAAZBG010000140.1 GCA_012513915.1 Fibrobacter sp. | reverse complement strand
TTTAACAACTGTTTTAAAGGATGTCACTTATTCTGTAATTGGCAAAACTGATACACTTACATTCGAATCCATTGCGTCACTCGGCCCCCAAAATAGCATTGTAATCAAGGCCGCGCTGGATGGATTCTCGGCTGGTGATACGTTTTTTATAGAATGCAACTACACTCCGGAATCCGGTAATCAAAAAACTGATTTTGAGCTTTCGTTTTCAGGAAATTTTGATGGAATTCATTTCAAAACGGCCATTATCAATGATTCGCTGCTTGGTCTGAATTTTGTTTATGAGAAGGATGTTCCATTTGGAGAGACCGGTTTCAATGCATCATATTTTGATATCAGCTCATTTTCGCTTCCGTTTACAATAAATAATACCCTGCCTGTCGGATTAAAGGTTAACGGCAGAATAAATTCGATTTGGGATGCGGAGTATTGCAAGCAGAACTCGATCGAAAGTACTGATGATTTGACAGGAAATCCACGGGATTCCTCATTTTTTAAGGGTGATGAGATTATAAATGTTGTGATTCCGCGAAATCGTACAGATGGTCATGATGATATAAGTCATCATGAGATAAAATTAAGTAATGCCCGCATAATGCCATCATGGAATAACGAGGATACAATTAATACCCTGCATTTCCTGGTTAATGCTGAAATTGTCGTTGAGGGAAAAATGGTAAGTATTGAAAATGTCGAACGTGCAGGTATCAAAATAGGTACCCCGTTTATAGACCTGAAAGCGCTTAGTGGTTGTTATACATACGAAAGAAGAATTGACAATCCATCCGGGATTATTCCTGTCCTGACAGAGTCACCAACATCCGATATAGCAAAAAGTTTTAGAAACAGACTTATTCCGGATCGATCAAATCTTAATGTCAATATCAAATTTATGTTACCGGATGATACCCGTTTTGAAAACATTGATCTTCTCTGCCGGCAGTATGACCGTGACAGTAATGAAGTACTTGACAGTCTGATGTTTTCCATGGATAATGTTGCCGCCGGAAAAGAATATTCGCATCAGGTAAGTTTTAACCGGGTTATAGAACGGTTGCCCGATTCATTACGGTATTCAATTACATACATTCTTAAGCCCAATAAGAAAATATTCCTTGATAAGGATGTTATAAACAGGGACGATAGAATGTTTTATGCTGCTTTTGATGCCAAAGCGGAACTTGAAATGGATATGTACCTGGTTTGGGGAATACGAGACACGATAAGTTTTGAGTTCAATCGTAATGCCGCGTCTTTTCCATTGTCATCTCAAAATATTGAGCTTATGGAAAGTAAAGAACTTGAGTTGTCGGTGTTGGTACATAATAATTCAAATATTGTAGGACGCCTGCGTGCAGTACAGATTAAAGATAATATTGTGAATAACAATAATAGCGTGCATCTGTTGGGAAAAAGCGGGTTGATAATTCCGGAACGGGGAGGTATAATGGAAAATCTGATTTCATTCAATGAGACAGATATTCGCAATCTCACCGGACCTGACAGCCTTTCAGTAAAATGGATAATTGATCTGTTTCCCTGTGACATTGATGCACTCAGAGATAACGATTACATCAATGTATTTGCTGAGCTATCGCTAAAAGGACAGCACTCAACAAGCTCCATGTTTGGCAATGACCAATAAGAGGGGCAGATAAATGGATGTACTAACAGAAAACATTTCTGTTAATTGTAATCATTCCGTAAAGAAATGGAATTTCAGGATTTATTTATATACTGCGATGTTACTGATTTCAATTGTCACTATAGTATTCAGTTACGAAAATAATCAGAGTATGTTCAGGTCATCACTCTCTGATGTCTCGCTACTGCATGGCGTTGAATCCAATCCGTCACTGCTGGCTTCTGATGGTAATCCAATGTTCGGTTTGCAATTACCACTGCCGTTTTCGCTTACACTGAAGATTGACAACTCGACATTGACACTGCCGAATCCGCTTACGTATCTGTATGATAATACAACCATTGATGCCTGGATCGCACGAATGCTTATTGAAAGTTTCGAACTTGAGGGGCTGTCACCCTCTGGTGTTTCATCAAAACTTACAACATATTCAAATAAAGATATTAAACTCTGGATGACCGCACAGCTTCCATTTCTGAAAATTGCCCTGAAGAAGCAAAAAGATTTTTATTATGGATGGGGATTTAACATCGAATCCATAATTGATGGATATGTAAATATTCCCGGACAGTTACTTGCTGCTGTTTTTTCGACAGATAAGGGAATTCAGCCGGAAAATCAAATTTCGTTCAGCACACTAAAATCAGAGTTTGAATTTGTTACAGAGATACAGAGCGGGTGGGGAAGAGCGTATGATGTCGCACTCAAATGGAAAGACAGAATACTATTTGACAGACTACAATTTGGATTTGGTGTTACACAGCGGATCGGTCATACCTACTATGAATTGACAGCCGACACACTGCTTCTTGACTATGAAAAACGCGGTGTCATGAATGTTAAGGGTAATATACGTATCAAATCATCGGGAGTTAAAGATGATGGCGCTGTGGATATACTCAATGTTAATGGTATGGGATTAGGTTTGTCTGTCGGGGCATCTTTACAGAATGATCGTTTTTCAATTGCCGGAGGTCTGTCAAATCTGGGGGCGATGGGGTGGTATGACAGAATTAATTATACGAATGTTTCCGTTAAAAAAGACTCGGTATATCTCTATGATATTTTTAAAAACAAAACGGATTCAATGATTACTACGGCAAATAGTGATGGCGGTAATATCAGTTATATGCTTTCTCCTGCTTTTACAGGACTATTAAGTGCACGGTTTCCTTTTAAAGAACAGTATCATGCACTGATCAGTTATCAGCTTATGTCCTTTGGTTGTAAATTGTCAAGTGAACATATTGGCAGATTCGGAAGCGGCTATACTGTATCATTGGATCTTGAAAGCGGTATTGATTACGGTAAGATACCGCTAAGGCTTGGTTGGACATACTCGAAAAATAAAAAGAAGACATCAACGATATCGCTTGAACTGGTCAATAAATTGTTGACGTATGATATATGGTACAGAGCATCCGGAGATTGGTTTTTCAGGGCAAAAACAGGGGCTGAATTAGGATTCTGTTTTCATATTTATACCGGATTTAAACCAGGGTTCAAAGCAACACATGAAGATTTTAAACGGGTAAACAGGAACCAGTATACAAAACGTTGATAAAAAGGCAGATGTATAATAAAATCAAATACTTTATTACCCAGCCAATTAAATGATTTCCACGGTATTTATAGAAGTGCCATTTTTAGTGATAATTCTAACAATCAGAGTTATACCTGATTGCCGGTATAATAGTATCATCTTTGCCTGCCATCAGAATTCCATGATATATTCAAATCGTTTCCCTTCCTTTGCAATGCTAATAATGAACGATAGCACCTGGTTGTGCCACTGTTGAATAACTGATATATTATAGTAGCAGTACGCATTGCAGGGGTGTGTTAATCTGGTGCTATTTTTAAACTATTATCAGAAACGGGTAACAGGATGTA
>JAAZBG010000139.1 GCA_012513915.1 Fibrobacter sp. | reverse complement strand
CGAGAAGTATCATCGTTCATAGAATTATTAATTTGGGTTTTCCAGGTTATTTTATCCAATGATGTACGAATGGTATAATTGTAGCCATCACCAATCTTACCGGAACGTTTAAACACGATCTCGCTATTTGCAATTTCAGTTGCTATACCTAAATCGACTGTCAATGTCTGGGGAAAGTAATTACTGGACGCAGTCCAGATAGTCGATGTATTATCATCAACTGCTGCTTTTGGAGGATTTTTATTGCTACTTGCGGAAATGTATTTCCCCTTTGCGCAATTTCCAAATGTTGTAGTTGAATCGATATTTGAATAGGTTGAATATATCGAATTATTAGACCCCCTTATACGAAAGTGAAATTTTGTATTTGATGACAAGCCTGTTATTGTGTAGTTCTTTACACCCGCTGCAACTGATGCGATACGATTGAATTTACCGTTGTTAACTTTCAGTTCAATGTTATATAATGTCGCGTTTGAGTTCTCGGGCTCATTCCATTGCAGGTTGATTTTATCCATTGAAATTGGAGTTGCTTTCAGAGATGATGGCGGCAAGGGCATTTCTGAAGGAATATTTAATTTCATATCAGGGCACCCATAGAGTGAGAACATTATAACATTATCCCATTGTTTACAATCATTTATTATGACCGATTCTATTGCTTTGACAAGTGCATCACCGGATGGTAATCCATTTACAATTAAATTCCCCATGTACTCATAACCTAATCCGCAGTTATAACCTGTTTTGGCATAATACGTATCATCACTATACCATGATTCACGGGTTGCCCCTATAGCGGTTATGCCACCATTAAGCAGAAGCGAGTATGAAAGGTTATCTCTTGTTTCCGGATGTGAATTATAGCAACTTACCTGGAAAGTCATTGACGGGTGGGTATCGTCAAGATATTTCGTGTTATCTGTACTAAACACATCGGCGGCACCAGTGTATGATCCATGTGTCCACCATAGTACTGCACCATAATAATCCTTTTGCCATGTGTTTAGTACATCTTTTTCTTCGCATGATAATCTTTCCGGTAAAGGATTCATCGATGCAACTTCAGGTACTACTTGTTTTGCATATCCATTATACTCATCATAAAGTCGGTAATAACTCCACTGATTTGGAACACAGAAATCAGTCTTGACTTGTTCACCTAAATAAAATCCACCTTGAGAAGCACTTGATGGTTCCATAGGAAGCAGTATTTGTTTCCGCCATTCACAGGATACCTCATTTTCGTATCGTATCGATTTAGTTAAGATCTTGTCAAGATTAGTACTGTTTCCATAATAGGGTATTCTCCCGACAACAACGTCAGCCTCCTGATCGGCCCCTCCATTTCCAAAGTCACTTTGGAATGTTCCAAATAAACTATCACCATTAAGATCCCAGTTTCCACTTAAATCAGCATAATAATAATCGGTAGGAGTAGGTTCCCTTTTTTTAATTAATGAATCATACCGAGGATAACATGTTTTCATTGGAACATCTCCACTATCAGGATGGGGATTACCAATTAGGAGAACATATTTAATATTTAAAACATTACTTTGATACTTTTGTACCAACCAATTTCTGATCCTGTCAGAAGCGGTATCACCTATTCCACCTCCCCATGTATTCTCGGTTGCAACAACCACATTATAATTATCTGATGTTTTTTGATCAATAAATTTTTGTAATTGTGTTGATGCTCTTACAATTTCATTTGTAGTAATAATAACGTATGCAGGTTTGGATGCAACTGTCGAAGATGCCATCCTTACCGGCGATGCGACTGTCGAAGATGCCATTCTTAACGAAGATGGAGCGTAAGTAGTTGATCCATCCTGATTGTCAATTGTTAGAACCAGCTTTCCACCTGAAAGCATTTTGATTTTACCGGTAACCGGATTATACTTACATGCATTGACAATCACCCTTACAAGTTCACGATCCCGCTTCTTACTGTAGGACATTTTTCCTGTCCATGACTCAGGATAAAACGTATTTTTCTCATATACACCAGCGTCTTCAGGATATTCATTTGCCTCTGTATCAATTGATTTTTTAGGCGGTTGAGCAGGTGCAACGTAATAGGTTCCCGCAAGAGTTTTTTCAACAGGATTCACGACCGATATTTTTACATTATCAGTGTTTGTTCCTGATGGAATCTGAAATGTTACCACATATTGGGGCAATTTCGGTTGACCTGGTGCTCCATATGATGGAGCACCACTGAAAACTGCTTTTCCGTTTTCATTAGTAACCTTTACCTCTTGATATGGCAGATCAACAGAATACTGTGCATGAGCGGACATAAGGCAAAAAAGAGTCGCTAATGCCGTGGATATGTACTTTACAGACATACTACCTCCTTAAAAAATGATTGGAGAAAAAAAGTTATACTCAATTGATATTATGCTCTAAATCATTGTCAAAATGACTGTGTAATATTCAACAAATGGATAACTGGAAATTGGACTTGTGTACCTTCTGTTAGTAAAAATATAAGGATTAGTTTGCAGTATTCACAATGGACGATGCTCACAAAGTGTTTCAAATTTTAAAACACTTTTTAAGGTCCACATATTTGAATCAAATTTGTGTCTTATTATATTAATCTCAATGACAATTGAAAAATATTTTCTCGTTTATGGTTTAGAAGTAATCATGTTCTGATTTTGTAAGGCTTTGTTATAAACTGTCTTTAATGCATATGTTAAGCGCACATTAAAGATAATATTAAATACAGTTGTTTCCTTATTTTAACTTAGGAGATTTTAATGAATCGTTTGGCTAGCGTTATCTTATTATCGATAACAGTATTTATGATTGGTTGTGGTGTAGATAATCCATCAATGGTTGAAAACCAGATGGAAATTAAAACCGCAGAAAACCCTGCATCATGGTACAGTGGTGATTATCGACAAGGAGATGAAATCCCCGGTGTCAATCGTTATGCATTTATGAATCTGGGAGAAAATGTTGTTTATCTAAATGATAACAAAGTTGGTTATTATACAAAAACTGAAGATTTTGGATTTGGTATTTACCGGACTTTTATTATCAAATGGCAGATTGTCAGTACTCCACATGGTAACATTCTCGATGGTGGGGTCACACATCAGGGTAATCTCAGCCTTGCTATTCTTTTTCAAGGAATATACTATTACGATGGTAAAGAGATATGGAATTCAGGAGATGTTTCAAACGTTATACAAATAACAGACTTTGAAATTAAAGCCAGCATTTTGACTCCAAATACTGATATGTTCACTAAAATAATAATGGAACACTCGTATGAAAATGTATCTTATAAAGCAAGTATATATCCCTTGGCAAACGCCGTATTGTCAACTGTTCCCGGGGTAAGTACTGCCTGGGGAGTTGTTAAAAGTGTAAAAAGTGTATTTACTGAATCTTTTACCGTAGCAGCTAAAAACACTATTGGGGACAATATCACACTTTATGAAACAATGGAAGATATTTACAATAAATCGAATAAAAAAGATTATATGATTAGAGAATTCAGTTTAACCAGTAATGCAGAATTGCGTAGATGGAATACAAGTAATTCTCTGAAAGGAGATAACATAGGTTTTAGCTATTCAGTAAATCCTCCAAAGGATAGAAACGTTTTAACTGGTACCCGGCAGCTTCAACATCAGTTTTCGTTTACAATAAAGAGCAGCGGTCTGAATGTATCAAAAAAAGTAAATATCGTTTTTAATGGATCCTATGAATGTAAAAAATCAGGCAATGTTTTAAAAGGAGATGTTGATAATAGTGGAACTGTAAATTCTCTGGATTTTGCATTCTTAAGACAATATCTTTTGGGAATGAATGTAGCTATCAATACAGAGGCAGCTGATATGGATAGTAGTGGTGATGTAAATGCTATTGATTTTGCTTTATTGAGAACACGTTTACTTAATTAAACCAAAGAAAAGATACAACTTACTATAAAGGATCACGTTTTTTTGACTTGTATTTTGATCATACTTGTCATAAAAATCAAAGTGATCCTTTTCCATTATTCATTATTCTTTGCTTTTTGAACTGTAATTAATTAACGGACGTAATGTACTAAATCCTGGTTACTATCTCCAGCTGCCCCAAAACTATGATAAATGATCTGTGTACTTTTTTCAATCCATTTGTCTTAGTCAAGTATTTTCCAGGTAATTACATTTGGTCTTATTAAAGAAGTGGCCTGATTTATAAATAATTGGTTTTTAAGATGTCAGGTAGGGGGGGGAATACCGGATTTTTTAATAATAAAATCCGGTGGGATATAGACTAGTTAGACCGTTGTACCATTTAGGTAGTTGACAAATGCGTACAAAATGAAGCGTTTCTCAGATTAGGCGAACATTCTTTTTAATTTGACTCCAGTTTTGAATAAAATACGAATATTACAAGGAATAAATGCTCCACCACTGGAACTGATTTTGAAATCTGTACATTTTAATTATCATCAACTGGCAGTAGCTTCAGATCGTCAAAATATACTTTACCTGATACGTAGTATTGAGAACCGTCCAGTCCGATATTGCAATCAAAAAAACAGTTTTCGCTGTTTGTTTCATTAATTATTATCTCATCGATGTATGTCCAGTCAAATGTTCCAGATTGTCCAACTTTTGCAGGAATAGAACTCCTGCATCCTAAAGTAACCGGAATTGACTTGCTGTCCTTCCTTACCTGTACATTTTCACCTTTCACCCATCCAGTCAATCGGTAATATTTCCCCAATTCCATTTTTGTCTCAAAATACCAGGATGCGTGATTGAACGTATTACACTCAATACTAATGCATCTTGAGCCATTCATGCCAGTACCAGCCGGTTCCCATTTGAAAATCGCGCCTGTACTGTCCTCTTTTGTCTTCCATCCGGAAATGCTTTCACCATTGCCTGCTTCCATGTATCCATTGAAAGCAATTCCAGGGTTCTTCAGGGTAAAGGGCTCATAATTGTCTGTATAGCAGGTCTCATGTATTTTGTGATCGGGATCAACTAACATTTTAAATTTATAAGTTCCTGCAGACAAATCGATTAAACTCGATTCCAGTACTTTTGTAACTATGTAAATTGTATCTCCTGTATGATAATTCTTGAGGATTGTGTCAAGAACAGCAATTGCCTTATCATTAGATGTAAATAATAGATGCAAAGGAATTGAATCATTCTGAGGTGCCGGCCATTCACCCTGCACTATGATTGATGCTCTCAATTCAATACTGGATTGGTTGATCGTATCAAAAAAAGCTCTGAAATCAGCAAGCTTCAAATTGAAATCAGATACACTTACTGTATCATATTTTCTGTTATTAGTTTCATCAGATTCATTTACAACCAAAGTTGAATCAACATAAGCTGCGATACTGTGAATCCCTTTTGTTGCATACCAGTATGCATATGACTGTGAATTATTCAATCCGTAAATTTTAATTGAATCGTGTGCCTTTATATCAGAGAGCAGATACCCCCAGCAGAAGAAATTACCATCTATACAGAAGTCAACTCTGGCATTTAAATTTGATTTATAATCTGTACTTCCGTTATTTCGTATATATGCTCCTATAGCAACTCTATCACCTTCCATGATCACTGATGAATCAAAAAATATTCTTCCTATCGATAAATCCACATTTTCATATTCAACAACAATTTCTTTGATATTGTCTGATTCATCCGATTCACTTACAGTATTCGAATCATCAACGGTTGCAGAAAGCACATGCGTTCCAGGCAGTTGTGATTTGATTTCAGAAGAATCAAAGGTAAATAAAATTGTATCTCCGGGTTTAAATTCCTGAACATACCTGATTTTTCTTTTCTGGAATGTCGAATCAATTTTTAAGGTTACGGGTATTGATGTGTTTATTAGTGCTGTCGTTCCTTCATTTCTTACAACCATTCTTATGGAGAACGGTTGTAAAGCGATTGGTGTTTCCGGTATTGTCAATAAACTTTCCATGCTGAGATTATAATCTGTACCGGGATTATAATCTGTTATATCAACAGTGATGGTATCAATATTGTATGTGCTGCTTAAACCTGCACTATCAACATATTTTATTATTACCTTTTTTTTCCCGGATGTATGCCATTTCATGTATAGATTGCTGTTGTAATTATAAACCGGTGCTGGTAATTTTTCGCGCATAATGACACTGTCGTTTGATGCGTTGATATATTCAACTGAATCCACAGGTAGATGGGGATTCGTTCCGGCAATATTAATTCGCACAGTTCTGTTTGTTGTCGCAGATGATAGTTTCTGCCCTGTAATCGAATCATATATTGTCCACGTTGTACTCATACGATTTACAAGAGGAGATTGTACTTTTATTATATCATCAAGGGACAAATAAAATGTACTTTCATCATTTCTCTGTGTTACTGCACTTATCCGGTATGCAATCTGTAAAATTGACATGTTGGCATTAGAATAATGTGTGTTGTCAGACCTTACGGCGAATAAAGTATCTGATATCGTTGTGTCTTTAGTAAATGCAATTGGAACTACAGATGAGTCAACTTTTGAAAAATCATATCTGTATACCCTGTAACCGAGAAGGTTGTCAACTTTAGACGAATTCCATACTATTTTTGTCGTACCTGTTTCTGATTGGTAACGCAGGTCAGTTATTGTTACAGGGGGGATTCCACTGTATGGTAAATTAAATGTATCTAAGAATTCCTTTTGAAGTGATGGGCCAATCTTTGCATAATAATCCGGATAGCCCTGTATATCTGACTGAATCTTCAAATCGTAAACAGTTTTCATTGCAAGATTTATGAACGTAAACTTGCCCGTGCTGTCAACATTGGTGAATTGTGATGTACCCAGAACCTGCACAGAAATCCTAATATAATTTTCTTTGTATTGATCAAAGGGCTGCAATTTAATGTACCCGGTGAAATCACATGGGTGTCTAAGTGTATCATTTTTAACAGAATGAGTATCATTGGAAATGTGGGCCGAATCCTGAAAAGAAACATATGTAGTACTATCAGGCATTTTCTTTTCAATGCTGATTGAGTAAAAATTATCAGAAAGTTTAGGTATTTCATATACACCATCACCGTCAGTGGTATCGGTAAATAACGTGGAGTCACTTGTCGACAGTCTTATTGAAATATATGCATTTGCGGCCTTTGTAACGCTATCAGGCATATATACAGTAGCTATTCTTTCATTAACTGTTTCACTTCCATTGGCTATCGATGGGCTACATTTTACAGTTAATAACAAAAGAAACAGAATGTATGTTGTGATTGCCAGTTTATAATATTTGCAGGCAGAAGTGACAGCTCTCTTCTGAAAAGAAATAAAAACTTCAGTATTCACAGACATAAAAAAAACCTTTCAAAATATTCCAGCAATAAGGTCTGGAACTATAATGTCGAATAAATTATAATTCCAGTTCATTTGCGATTAACCCGCCGTGCCAGCATGTAATTCAAAGACGTTCATACACACAAAACTGTGTAATCATACTGTATTTTCCAAATAGTATCACAATTCCCTGGTTTATCACAGAATGTAGTCAAAGTTTATAAAGTAACTTGTTAAATATAACGTTAAAAATCGACCAAAATTAATAAACGGAACGTCACTACTAAACTAATCGGGTATAAAATTACATCTTTGAAACAGACTTTTGAAAACATTACTACGTTTCTGATGGAAAAAACATAGAAATATAGGAGGATTGTGTTACATCGTCATCATCAATCGGGTTGAAACATTACAGCTCATTTTGCTGGAAAACAGCATTATCCAATGAAATAGCCATACAGTTCAGGTTATCTGTAAATAATTATAACCATAATGGAAGCAATGCCAACAATAAATCAAGACCGGAGCCTTTCGAATGATCTCCTAATAAATTTCACCTGGTTACAATCCCAGAATAATTTATATTATTAACATGGAAAATAAAGAACAGAAGCCTTCAGTTTTTGATTACACAGAATACAGAACATTTCTTGAGGACTCTTACAAATTCTTCAGGAAGACTAAACCGTTTTTTTCATACAGATATATCGCTCAATATGCTGGGGCGTCATCACCAGGATGGTTTCCAAATTTACTGCGTGGAAGAATTAATCTGACAAGCATTTACATCGTGAAAATTATTCAGCTGCTAAAAATGAATAGTCGGGAAGCTGAATACTTTGAGCTGCTTGTTTCATACAATCAGGCGGGAAACCCTGATGAAAAGGAACATTATCTTGAAAAAATCATTTCAATTCGTGGAATTGAACCTATTCTTGTTCTGGCCAAAGATTTCGAATACCTGTCAAAGTGGTATACATCAGCCATACGAGAATTACTGCTTGTCAATAGATTACGTGATAATTGCGATAAAATAGCCTCAATGTTTATACCACCACTGTCAATCGATGAAGCACGAGAAGCTATTGATATACTTAAAAAAACTGATCTTGTGCATACAGACATTCACGGTCATCTTGTACCACGTAATTCTATTATTAAGAAAGACCCGTCTGTAAAAAGTACAAAATGGAAAAAGTTCATGAAAGAGAAGATAAACCTTGGAATTAAAGCAATAGACCATTTTCCCAAAGAGCAGCGGGATATTTCAGAAGTGTGCATTCCACTTTCAGAAAACGGTTTTGCTGAAGCAAAAGAAGAAGTTGATAAGTTGAGAAAAAAACTTCTTGTTCTCTCTGAAAAAGACAAATCTCACAACCGTGTATTCCAGTGCAATATACAACTTTTTCCCCTGACTGTAAAATTCGACGCTGAAAACTGAATGTGTCCTGGTACGAAACAACTAATAGACAAAATGATATCACAGTGCTGTTTTTCTATAAATTATGCTATTTTTTTTAACACTCATCACTCATATCTTAATGCTTCAATCGGATTCAGCCTCGCAGCTTTTCGAGCAGGATAAAACCCGAAGAACACCCCAACTGCTCCTGAAAAGATAAATGCAAGGAACATTGTTGCGATGTCAATTGATGTATTAAAGCCGATAATATTAGTTACACCCCATATTGCTCCCAGGGCAATAAGAATGCCGATAATACCGCCCATGCTGCTTAAGACAATTGATTCGATGAGGAATTGAAGTAAAATATCTGATTCCCGGGCACCGATTGCCATACGAATACCAATCTCTCTTGTACGTTCAGTTACCGATACCAGCATGATATTCATAATTCCTATACCTCCGACAAAAAGAGAAACCCCCGCGATCGCTCCGAGCAGGATTGTCATCGTACGCGCAGTAGATGTTGCGCGGTCCATGATATCGGCCTGTGTTCGTATTTGAAAATCGGCGTCATCACCATCAGAGATGCGGTGTGCTGCTCTGAGAATCATCTCAATTTCCGCTGATGCATCAGTGATAACATCCATAGAGCTTGCACTTGCCATGATCTGGTTGATATGACGCTGTCTGCTCATTCTGTTAAGAACCGTGCTTACTGGTGCAAGGATAATATCATCCTGATCCTGACCCATTGCATTCTGACCTTTTTCGTCAAGAACGCCGACGATTTTCATGGGAACTTTACCGATACGGATAGATTGACCAATCGGATCCTGATCCGCGAAAAGCTGGTCTGCAATGGTTTTACCGATGACAACTACCTTCGATGATGTCGCGATGTCTTTCTTTGTAAACATGTCGCCACTTATCACATCCCATTCGCGAATTGCCAGGTAATCCGGATCTACTCCATAGATCTGTGTCTGCCAGTTACCGCTCCCACCAATCACCTGTGAATTGATCCTTGATAATGGTGATACTGCAATAAGTGATTCGATGGTTCTAAGTTTGTCTGCATCCTTGAGCGTTAGCGACTGACGGCTTCCGGAACCTTGCGATAGTCCTCTTGAACTTGATGAGCCCGGCATGATCATAATAATATTAGTGCCCATGGATTGAATCTGATCCTTGATGTCCTGCTGAGCACCTTTACCGATTGCGACCATGATAATCACCGATGCAACACCGATAATAATACCAAGTGTGGTAAGAAATGATCTCACCCGATTTCTAAGGATGCTTTTACTTGATGTAAGTAGTAATTTTGACAAACGCATTTATATTTGCTCCATTTGAAAATGCCTCACCCCCTAACCCCCTCTGGTCCTTCGACCACTTCGATGCGTCGTCCGCAAGCGGCAGAGGGGAAACCTGAGAATTTCCTACTCCCCCTCTACCGCTTGCGGAGAGGGGGCCGGGGGGTGAGGCTTCTTAATAATCTCATCACTGACAATATGCCCGTCACGCATCATGATTAACCTGTTTGCATATTGTGCAATTTCGTGCTCATGAGTAACGAGGATCACCGTCTTACCCTCTTTGTTAAGTGATGTAAACAGGTCCATTACTTCATACGACGTTTTGGTGTCAAGAGCACCGGTTGGCTCATCCGCAAGGATAAGCGGTGGATTGTTTACAATTGCACGTGCTATTGCAACACGCTGCTGCTGTCCGCCGGAAAGCTGGTTTGGTAAATGATGTATCCTGTCACCCAGGCCTACCTGTGTAAGTGCCTTTTTAGCAAGTTCCTTTGTATCAACTTTTGATGCTGAGTGGTGATACTGCATGGGAAGTTCAACGTTCTCTATTGCAGTAGTTCGTGCAAGCAGACTGAAATTCTGGAAAACGAATCCGATATGTTCATTTCTGATATCTGCAAGTTCGCGTCGTGATAGTGAACCGATGTTTTTGTCAAGCAGCGAATAACTCCCGCCTGTCGGTATATCAAGACATCCGATAATGTTCATTAAAGTAGATTTGCCTGAGCCGCTCATCCCCATGATCGCAACAAATTCACCCTGCTCAATAGTCAGATCAACGCCTCGCAGCGCATTTACTAAGACATCACCCATTTGATATACTTTCGTTAATTTGCTGATTGAAATCAGTGCTTTCATTAAAACCTTCCCGGTGGCGGAGATGGCATGTTAGTAGTGTTTCTGCCTGATTGTGATGATGACCTGTTGTTGGTTGGTCTCTGAGGACCAAAGAGTGACTTTGATTGTTTTGTTTCCTTTTTAATGTTTACGGTTCCGGTTACAACCTTCATACCGTTTGCAATCTGACGGCCTTTTACTTCTGTATTGGTTCCGTCACTGATGCCCAGGCGTACAAACTCAGGACTCAGTTCATTACTGTCGGTGAGTATCCAGATTGTACCACGGTTTTCGGAGTTGTTTTTATTGTTGCCACCGGGAACACCTGCAAACTGACCACCGCCCTGACGACGTGGAAAATTACTGTCAACACCGTTTTTATCAGCTTTCATCTCGTTTTCACGTTTTGCACGGGCCTTTGCCATTTCGTTATCAGAGGGCTTAAAACGCAATGCTGTTGCGGGTATCATAAGAACACTATCAGCCTTCTCGGCAACAAAATCAATGTTGGCAGTCATTCCAGGCAGCAGAATACCATCATTGTTTGAAGTCTTTATAACAACATTGTACGTTACAACATTCGAAACTGTTTCAGGTTGTAAACGGATCTGGCTTACTTTACCGCTGAACATCTTGTCAGGATAGGCGGGTACACTGAATGTTACATCCTGATCATTCCTGATTCTGCCGATATCACTCTCATCTACGTCGGCAATTATCTGCATATTGCTAAGATCTTCAGCAATAATAAAGAGTGTTGGAGAGCTTAAGCTCGCGGCTACTGTCTGGCCTACCTCAATGTTTTTCTTGATAACGGTACCGTTGACAGGTGACTTTATCGTTGCATAGGTCAGGTTAAGCTGCGCATTGGCAACATCTGCCTTTGATACCTCAAGTGATGCCTTTTGTGCAAGGTATGATGACTTTGATGAAAGAAACTCCTCATCGGAGATCAGTTCCTTATTGTGAAGTATTGTATTACGATCGTATGTCGCTTTTGCCTGCTCGTAAAGTGCTTCATTTCGTAGATGAGATGCTTTAGATTGTGCAAGTTTACTGAGCAGCGGCTGTCTGTCAATTTCGGCGATGACTTGTCCCTTTTTGACAATGTCATTATAGTCGATGTAGACTTTTTCAATGGTACCGCTGACCTGAGTTCCGATTTCAATGGTACTTACAGGATTTAATGTGCCGGTACTTGAAATAGTATTCTGAATACTGCCAATGGTTATTTCCGATGTCTTATAGGTTACTTTTCCATTCGACTTGTCAGAAGTAAGATAATACAGGGCTGCGGCTGCAATGACAACTGTAATACCTGTACCCCAAATTAATTTTGCGTTCATACCGTTTCCTAACGTGTGCCTGTCGGGCTGTTAAAAAATGATGCTGCATCACCGCGTACCTGCAGTAAGTTTACATAAGCAGAAAGCAGTGATGACTCTGCGGATAGTTGTGAATTCACGGCGCCAAGATAACTTGTATTGACCATCGCTACTTCGACAAGTGTTGATGCACCTGCGTTGTAGCGCTCATTGATTGCGTCAAGAGACTGTTTTGCTGCGGTCAAGCGTATTTGTGCCACAGTAAGCTGTTTGCGTGCAAATTGAAGATCATAGTTGTATTGCTCATATTGAAGTACTACTTTGCGTTCCAGCTCTGTCAACTGCAACTGTGCGCTTTGTAATGACAGTTTTTCTCTGCTCACGTTTAGCTTGCGTTTGTACTGATCAAAAAGCGGGTACGAAAGGCTTAGGGATAAACGTCCGGTCGGATCACTTACATCGTGCTCTTCACCTACAAGTCCTCCATAACCAACACTGGTGCTTGCAGTTCCTCTTATTGATGGAACATAAGCCAGGCGCATACTCTTGATTCTGAATTGAGAAGAATGCACCGATTGCTGCTGCGACTGGATCTGTGGTATTGAGTCAATTAGTAATTCTTTTAAATCATCACTGTTTTGCTGGTTGAACCGGGACTGCAGGACCGCTATTTCGTTGGTATCGATTGACATGGTGCTATGGATATCGATACCGGCGATGTTGTAGAGCGACAGCATTGCCTTACTATAATTTTGCTCTGCAGTAAGCAGTGATGCTTCACTTTCTGCAACAGCTGTTTGCTGCTGTAAGACATCTGAGATTGATTTTTTACCGGCGTTCTTAAACTCTTCTATCTGCGTCAGTTTTGCCTTTTGATAATCAAGGTCGTTTTTGGCAATCGCAATAGTTTTCCTGGCATAGGCGGCCTTGATATATGCACTCACCGCAGATGCAGTTAAATCGTTGACTGTTTGCTTGTATGAATATCGTGATGCATCCGATTGCGCTTTGAGCGATTTTATCGTTGCACCTGTTGATGGCGTATACGTGTATGATGCACTAATTGAACCATCAGTGGAACTATTCCATTTATCTTTATTGTCAAGTTTTCCGCCCATCGATGACGATAGTGATGCATTGGCATCCGGAAGTCTACCGTATTTTTCAGATTTAAGTGCGATATCCCTTTGATCAATCTGGTTAATAGATAACTGCGTGGATGTATTTTGAGTGACGGTATATTTTATTGCATCCGATAGTGTCAGGATATTGTCCTGCGAAAAGACATATCCGCCCATGAGCATTATTACAGAGAAAATTTTTACATTCATGTAGTACCAAATCTTTCCTGATAAGAAACTGACGTACTGTTACCCTGTGAAATGGTTCAATGTTTTATGTTTCTGAATCATAATACGGTTAGATAAATAAAAACATCATTCGTTACAAAATAAATCCTGTTTCTTTTATCCCCGCAATGTTTCGCAACTAATACAGACATTGTATCAATTCATTACCTTACAAATATTTTACAAATAATATAGTGTTTGTTGAAACAGAACTACCAGTACTTTAGGGGGCACTTCAGGATACAGAAAAAATAGTACGTTAAAGAGAGTATCTATTATCAACGTTTAATGAAAACAATCTTATTCTCTTGACACCTACCCAGACAAACTCATAGTTTTTCGAAAGATTGCTTGTTTCAGATAACCGGGGTAATACTCGAATAAAAAGAAAACAAAAAACGGTTATAATATTGACTGAAACTTAATTCGGCTGGTAGAGTTAAAGAATGGGGAAGAAGCAAAAAAACAGTTCGGATAGAATTATTTTAAATTATAATGTAGATTTTGTAGGAGATATTAAGTAACGATTGATTTATATTCATTGTTTAATCGGTTTAATATATAGAGGCCTTACTATGATGATTACCAAAGTATCAATCATTGGTTGGATATGTGGTCTGACATTGCTGCTGACGTCAAACGTTTTCTCCCAGGGGGTTGTCCTGGATGATACAATCTGGATACCTGTTACCTATTACGATTTTCATTCTGATGGTAGTAATCCAGAGTTTGAACAGGATCACCCCTCCGGTGTGACCAAAGGAATGGTAGAACCATTTCTGGATAAAGATGGCAAGCCAGTACCTGCAAGTGATACGGCTAAAATACGTATGAATTCATATATGAAGTACTGGTTTCGTCCTTTTGAGGACAGTGCACAAGGTGATTTTACCGTTCCGACTTATAATCCGGTTACAGGTAGACAAACCGGTACGAAGACTGTTGCTACTGATACCGCTTTTAAAAATATAGTCATAAAAGACAGTCTGATGTTTACTCGTGTCCAGGGAACCAATATATATGGTTACGATAATATTAATTTTTTCCCTTTAGATAAATACGCTCCCCCCGTTTCGTTTGGAGTAGAGAATGATCGTACTCCTCAACAACACAATTACGCATTTACAATGCACCTCCATTTCACGTTTACTAAAACTGAGGAAGCTCAAACATTCAGGTTCAGGGGTGATGATGATGTGTGGGCATTTATTGATGATTCTCTTGTAATGGACCTTGGTGGAATACATGAACCTACAGAAGGTAGTTTCATTGTCCCAAGCAAATTGCTAACTAATAAGGAATACAGTTTCGATCTCTTTTTCGCTGAACGTCACTCTATGATGTCAAGCATACGTATTGAGACTAATCTTATTAAACACTATAGGCTACTTAATCCACCAACTCTTTTAAGTCCTTCAAATAATGCAGCAAATGTTGCAGTTCCAACAACATTGTACTGGGAATCTCTCGATGGTGCATCATCGTACAATTTACTGGTATCTGATTCACCTGACTTTTCAACTCTTGTAATTGACGAAAAGGGTCTCATCTCAAACTCATACCAGGCAACATCGTTATCTGACAACACACAATATTTCTGGGTTGTCAGGGTAACGAATTCTGATGATATCGCCCAGTCACCGATATGGACGTTTACTACAATTGCAGATATGCCTGATCCGGTACAATTAATAAAACCTCTTGATGGTGATACCATTCGTATGAACGATATAGCACTTGTATGGAATAAAGGATCAGAAAATGTCACCAAATATTGGATTGAGCTGTCAACCGATTCAAATATGACAAATGCAATCGTTGATTCAACAATAGATACAATGAAAGTATTCAATCAACTGAAAAACAATTCCAGATACTGGTGGCGGGTCAGAGCCTGCAATGCTACGGGATGGGGTACTTTTAGTCAAACCCGTGTATTTCATGTCGATTTACCGGTTAGTGTTATTTGTAAACCCGAAAACTATGAAATTCACTCTTTTGGATGCTCTTCGAATAATAGCTCTTTAAGGTATGCCTTGCCTGTGGATTGTTATGTAAATATCAGTCTGTTTGATCTGGAAGGACGTGTTGTCCGGAATATAATGAGTCGGAAACAGAGTGCCGGCAGATATAGTATTCCTATGGGACGTCTGGCGAAGGGGGCATATATTTTGAAATTTAAAGCTGGTACTTTTTCTCGAAACGAGCTTTTGAACATAAAATAACTTTCTGCTTCAAACATACCCGTTACATAAATATATCTGGCAATCAGCAGGTTGATTGGTTTATTTTTCAGCTGTAATCAGGATTACACAACACATGGTTTAACATCTGGGGGATTATTTGGAAACGATATTAATTACAGGACATAAAAATCCGGATATCGATAGTATGTGTTCAGCGTATGCATATGCTGAACTGAAACAAAAAATTGATCCATCACGAAACTATGTCCCGATTCTTCCCGGGGCACTTTCCACACTTGGCAGGGAGGTTTTCCGTGCGGCAGGGGTGGAACCTCCGCTTCTGGTTGCAACGATGCATCAGACTATCAGTGATATAATGCGTCCACCCGAATTTATCCTTTCAACACGTGACAGTATCCTTGACGCAATCACGCTTATAAAAGATGAAAACATAAGTATGATCCCTGTTCTGGATACTAACGGAGTGTATGCCGGAGCTGTGAGCGTTAACGAAATTTCGAGCTACGTATTATCCCAGCTTGGTCCCGAACGTCCGGTGTATTCATTCTCGGTTGACAATTTTCATAGAGTAATTCCCGGAAAACTGTTGATGCAGGGAGAACCAGTGGAATTTGATGCCCCGATAATGACCGGTGCAATGCCACACAGGGTTTTCGAAGAACGGCTAAAAAAACTGACACAAAAACCTGTCCTTGTCGTTGGAAACCGCCCGAAAATACTTGAACTTGCAGTTCATGAACAGATACCTGCAATTGTAGTAACCGGCTTGTCAAAGGATGAACCGCTGGATGTCGATTATTCAACATTTAAGGGGAGTATTTTCCTCTCAGAGATCGATACTGCAGAATCAATCCGTCTTCTGCGACTGTCAACGTACGTGGAACGTATTATGGACAAAACGGTACCCCGCCTTGATTCAAAACTCTCTATTGACGAAGGAAAGAGAAAACTTGTGCAATCACATTTCAGAGGGTTTCCGGTATTTGATAATGGCAGGTTTGCCGGAATTGTTACAAGACGCTGCTTTATCGATCCGCCAAAGAAAAAACTGATACTGGTTGATCATAATGAAGTGGAGCAGAGTGTTGAGGGTGCCATTGACGCCGAGATAGTCGAAATTGTGGATCATCACAGGCTTGCTGCATCAAAGACACAAAAACCGATCACCCTGTATGCAAGACCTGTCGGAAGTACCTGTACGCTGATCTATCAACAGTATCAATATTACAAACAGGAAATTCCAAAACATGTTGCACTGCTTTTGTTATCAGGGATTATTTCTGATACCGTTTTCCTTCGTTCGCCAACCACGACTGATGATGATCATCGTGCGCTTGGTGATGTATCGAAAATTGCTGGTGTTGATCCACAAAAACATGCAGATTTTATGTTCGCGCAGATCGAAGCGATTCGTCACCGGGATCCATCGGAAGTCGTTCTGTCTGATTTTAAAGTATACGAGCAGAACAGGGTAATGATCGGGATAGGGCAGGTGGAACTTGTGACTCTTGAGGATATTCCGGCAATGCTGGAATCATTCAGGATGGCATTATCGCATATTGCAGCGGAGCGTAAACTTGAATGGACCTTACTCCTGGTAACTGACGTAATGCGACAGGAAAGTCTGCTTATTACAAACGGAAACAGTGTGTATGAATCGCATTTTGTTTATGAACAGAAAGATAATTCCTGCTATTTCCTCCCAGGCGTATTGTCACGAAAAAAGCAGCTGTTGCCGGAACTGTTTCGTGTGCTTGATTGTGTAAATTAATCAAAGCCCTCCTTTACGGTCAGGTCTCGGAATGATGAAAAAAAATGATAATCGGAGCCCCGATTGTTAAGGAGAGGATAAAAACAGTAAAAAAAAAGGTTTCAGCGATCTGTGTGTCCTGTAGCTGAATTATTTCTTATCTCCATATAAATGGCAATTTTTTGTATATTGTAATAAATCATTTCTCTATAACAAGAATGCAGGCAGCACTATGACTAACCAACATCCAAAAGATCCGCTTCATGGTGTCACTCTGGAAAAACTTCTTACTGAACTTGTAGAGCATTACGGCTGGGAGGAGCTTGGCAGTATGATCCGGATCCAGTGTTTTTTATGTGATCCGAGTATCAAATCGAGCCTGAAGTTTTTGCGAACAACTCCATGGGCCAGGAAAAAAGTGGAAGATTTGTATATCTATTTCAAGAGTGAACAGAAGTAAATTTTACCAGTGATAATTGGCAACGGTGCTGGTTGACAGCCGGGTTTGTATGACATTTATTGATAAATGTATACAATCCGCACATCGGCATGCAGTTATCACAAATGAACGTTTAAAATGGAATGAACTGTCTTGCCTAATCAGTTAGTGAATAATATATTAACCTATCGATTTTAGAATATTTCATTGTATATATTCTGTGTAAACCTACGATATAGAGAATTGAATCAGCCTGATGAAAGCAACGCTTCCCTGTCATAAGCCATTTCAGATGTCACTTTTTTCAAATGAGCTGCCGGAACCGGGTAAGCATGTCTGGAAAGATGGAATATGTGTTGATTGCGGGATGCGGAAAGAAAAATCGTATGTTAAAGTGTGTGACTGCGGATGCAAGACACCGATTACAAAGCACACCGAGACAACACATCACGGGAAATTGACGTTTGTCTTTGGACATGAAACGCTGAATCTGTTCAGTGACAATAAGATTGTTACCTATAAGTCAAAAAGAAAGAAACATGATGATCATGATCATCATGATAAAAAGCCCGCTCACAAAAAGCATAAGAAAAAGAAACGCAGTAAGCGCGACCACAGGTAGTTGGCCGTTATCATGTGTTGAAGTCTGTATGCTCCTGATGGCTACTGTTCGACCAGTCCTGTAATCGATGATGCTTTATTTGACGCCTCATAACTAATCCAGATCCAGCCGAAAACAAGACTTGCTGCAAGCAGCGAGGCTGTAAGCCAGAGAGGTATTCGTACGGTTTTTTTCACGCCGCTTACTTTTTTTTTAAGTACAGTTCTGCGAATTGCATGCGGAGAAAGCGTGTCGATATCAAGATTACCCGTTCTGACAAGGGTGCGCGCAAGTTTTGTAATAGTTGATTCACGTTCTTCGGCGTTTCCGAGAATGTATTTTCCCTGAAAACCGAGGCACAGGCAGATATAGTATACTTCAAGTGCATCGATGTGTTTTTCCGGTTCCCGAAGCATCATGTCAAGCTTGTTGTAGAAAGCTTCACCGGCAATATTATCACCATAGAGTTCAAGCTGCATTGGGTTGGTGATCCAGAACTCACGGGCCGGTCCCCTGTTAGACAATACCGTTTCGTCAAGAATAGCGACAAGCGCGTATTTTACTGCATTGACTGTTTCCGGTTTAACTCCGATTACAGCACAGTTTTTTTCAAATTGCCTGATATAATACTGAATAAGTTTTCGTAATGGTGCTGTATCACCCAGATCCTCGGCATCACGCATTTTTATAACGATCAGAAGAATGTCAGTGCAGAGCGTTGAAAGCGTCTCCTTTTGTTGCGCTGCACCCGTAGCCCTGGATAGATTGATATCCATTGTTTGCGAAATAATTGTTTTTGCAAATGTATCGTTTGCCATAGTACCGATCCTTTACGAGATGACTGCCAGCAGTTCAAGTTTCAGGTTGGGAAAATTGTTTGGGAAATACATCGCAATGGTTGCAGTTGCCTTTATTGTGTCCCAGAGCATATGACGTTGACTGAGAGAGAAATAGATGTATCCCGGTTTTGTCGACAGGCTCTGCGGTGGCGTTGCAACATGTACAAGCGGCAGGCCGGGCATGGCTGATTGTATTAATGTGTCAAGTTTGTTGCGGGAACTCATCTTGATTCGTGTAAGGGACCCGATAACGAGTTCTTTCTCTGATGAAACATCCGCAGAAATTCCAAGAAAGAATGTTGCTGTTTCGAAAAGTTTTGTATCGGTGACCTGGGCAACGTAGGTTGCCGGACTGACCTCTTTAAGTGGTATTGGAATACAGCCAGCAGAGATATCAGCACCAAGAATATCGCGAATGATATGATTCAACTCGTTAAATGAGCGTGCCGGTGATGTATGGTCATAACCTGGCAGAGCGGATGTTGTTACCTTCGCAGAAAACGTGCACAGGGCACCTGTAAACTGAAGCATGGTTTGGTAGAGATCGAATGGGTGGATATTCATTGCTGTGTAAAATTGATTTAAGAGCGGTGTGTATGTATTAAGGGTGAGTAACAGTGTGAGCGGTGTTATCTCATCCGGTGCAAACTCGGCAAATCCACCTTTAAGCTGTTTTCTTCCCTGCGACAGGCTGACACATTTTGAAAGAAGGAGTTCAAGCAATGAACGTAACAGGTTGATAAGCACCGATGAACTGCTGATTCTCAGTGATGGTGCGATAAAATTCGTATCAATGATAATCTGCCCTGTTGGTGATCGTTTAAGGCATGCCACTTTGATTGAACTGAAATTATCCCGTGATTCATCGCCAAAGAGAATCGTGTAATTAGCCTTGCCGACTTCAATCTCCTTTTTTATCTGACCGAAAACCTCATCGGTTACAGTATCTTTTTTGCTTTTGTACCTGGCGCCGGTTGCGGTAATGTTGGCTTCGGCGACAGTCGGGCGACCTTCATTAATCTGAGGGAGTGCAAGGTATACATCAAGTTCCATCTGATCGTGAGTAAAATGATCTGAAAAGGTGCGTGCCTGAGGTAAAGGGCCTGTTTCAGGAATTGAAAAGTAGGTTCCGTCGGGAAAAATCCCCTTGGCATTTGTCAGGGTGAAGGTATTGTTTGCAAGCGCATCCTGACTGATTTCGTAATGAATAAACCCAAAATAGTAGGGGTGTGATGCTGCAAAGCGGCCCTGCACAGAACTGAAAATGTACCGTTCGGTCTGTTGAAAGTGTTGAGGCTGTAGAAAAAGACCCTCTTTCCAGATAACTTTATCATTTCCTAACATAGCTTAATTCTCCTCAAAAAAAATTCCTGTTGGATGATGTGATAATCTATATTAATAAACCGTATTTGTTGAAACGCGATAGCCTATACTTCTAAAATTGGACCATAGTATTCTGAAAATTTTTACTCAGTAACAAGTCCATTAGAATATACAGTGTGCGTTTTTAAACAAAAGCAACATTTTAATTGCAGTTGTATTTTTTTAAAGTAATTGTTTTTTAAAGAGTTTACTATCATCATGCATATTGAGCAGGTTCATTATATGCAGTTGACAATTTTCCGGAGTAGATTGTATGTTAAAACGTTTTGCGCTGATGTTTCTGGGTGTTTGTGCTGTACTTACTTCTACTATGGCAGCTGAAGAGGGTATGTTGACCGTAACAACAGATCCTGATGGCGTTGAAATCTGGCTTGGAGACAATTATATAGGTAACTCTCCAGTTATTGGTAAAAAGGTGCCAGTCGGGCGTTATACCGTTAAGCTGATTGATCCGGTGATGCGGATAAGTCAGACAGAACAGGTTATGATCACTGCAAATGCAACCGTGGTGATTGAGAAGAAATTAAAACCGAAATTTGGTACGCTTCGGATTAACAGTGTTCCCGAGGATGCAGAGGTATATATGACCATGCCATTGGGAAAGACACCACTTGTCAATGAATTTATCAATCCGGGGAAATATATTCTTGAAATACGTCATCCAAATAAACTGTACAAATCTTCTTCAGAGAATGTTACAGTTACGGAGGGTGCTGTTCAAACCGTGCTTGATACACTTGAGATGATACAGGTGGATAAACCAAAACCAAATCACAAAAAAGTTATTGCCCGACTCGCTTTAGGCGGACTTGCAGCTGCAGGCTTTACGTTTGCAATTATTAGAGAAAGAGACAAGCAGATGCATTTGTGGGACGGCAATTCAGGTAGTGAAGCCGGCAGAGCACGTACTCAGGAGGTAATTGGTATAACAGTTGGTGCTTTAAGCATTGTTGGTTTCGAGATAATAGCTTTCTTCTAATAGTTATCGGGTAGTTTGGATATATGAATCAGGATAATTTCAGAGGCGGACAGGACGAATTTGACAAGACCATTTCTGAGGGCAGTCTCGGTCATTCATTTCCTGCATCGGGTCAGACACAGGCTGATGGTAATTATTATACGCAGCAGCCCCAAAAACTCCCTTTAAGGAACGATACTTATTCCCAGTCCGGGATAGTGAATCCATATACTCAGACTGGTGGAAAAGCCACACCCCTTACTACGCTTACGCATGCGGCAAGACTTCCAGATGGAAACCAGGCAATTCCACTGGGTTCCGGTATAATTGCCGGTACGCTTGGTGAAGGTGGTATGGCCCGGGTGTACAGAGTCTGGAATGAAAAATTCGAAATGTATCGGGCTGTCAAAGTATTGCTTCCGACAGAACGACCTGAATTAATGGAACGTTTCGAAACTGAAATCAAAATTTCAGCTAAATTGCGTCACCCTAACATTGTTGAAACCTATGCCGTTGGCGATTGGAACGGACTTCCTTATATTGAGATGGAACTGGTTGAGGGGGTTTCGCTTGATTCGCTTATAAAAGATTACGGCAAAATGCCACCAATTGTTTGTGCTGCTATCGTCATTCAGGTCGCAAGTGCTCTTGCATATGCGCATACAGAGAAGTTTCTGCTCTATGGAAAAACATACAATGGCATTATTCATCGCGATCTGAAACCTGCCAATATTATGATCGGAAGAAATGGTGTCGTAAAACTGATGGATTTCGGTATCGCACGGCCATCAGAGGTCGGGTTGCATACCGTTGCAGGCAATATCGTTGGTACACTGCCATACCTTTCACCAGAGCAGCTTGATGAAAGCGAAATAGATCAGCGCAGTGATATTTATTCTCTTGGCACGATTATGTACGAGGCGTTGACCGGAGAGAAAACATTTCCGCAGCAGACGGTAACAAATCTGATGCGGATGAAAATTCTCAATTCATATCGCAAATTTGATGCATTGTCAATTGATGTTCATCCTCACCTTGCAAAAGCGGTTGAAAAATGCCTGAGTCAGGATAAAAACGAGCGTTTTGCAACCTCTAAAGAGCTTGAAGATACGCTGAAAACAGTGTTCGGACATATGACAAATGAGTCAATCGATACAGTACTTCAGCAGTATGTTGAAAATCCAAACAGCTTTGTGCTTAAGCCGGGAAAAAAGAAACTGAAAATTGGAAAACTGATTCCGGTTTTTATAGGTATCGGAGCTGTCACGCTGATCGGAGCAGTTGCCGCGCTTTTGATTGCATTTCCGCCAATAAAAGAGAATTTGACAACGGTCACACCACCTGATTCGATACCGGTTACTATCGACACATCGAAACTTGTAAAAGCACCCGACACACAGGTTACGGCTGTACTTCCACCCGTGGAAACAATTCCTGCACCAACGGTGAAAAATCCTCCTCCGGTTGTATCTAATGTTAAAAAGTCTCCCACACCAAAGACGGTATCGCCTAAAAAACCGTCACCACCGGTAACAGTAAAAGAATCTCCGGCTGATATTCTTATCCGAAAGTATAATGAGACTGATTTTGTAGACATAGCTGATGCAGCCGCCCGAAACAGTGCCTGGAATGATGTAATCACTGCTATTGAAAATGTACCGTCTGACAGCCCCAAAAAGACAAAAGGTAATGTCTTATTGACACTTGCATATGTGGAGTTGGGAAATACCGCTAAAGCAGCGCAGATTCTTGGATCGTTTACTACGGATGATGCTTTCTATGTGCTGCTTGAGGGACGTGTCGCTTTTATGCAGGGGAAAGACAAACTTGCACATGATAAATTCGAGGTGGCACTTACCCGTCCAAGTAATTTCCGTAATACACAGCTTGTAAGAAATGATGCGCTTTACTATGCGGCACTTTCTTATGACAATCGTTATAATGCAACACTATCACCTGAGGCCCGTCAGCGGGCGATGATGGCTTGGAATACACTGAAAAGAGTTTATATATCTCAACCCAATCACCCACGTTTCAAATTGGCGAATCAGAAACTCGCTTCTTTCTGACGCCACAGAAAGGAAATGTAAATGAGGACTACGAAAGCTAATCAGGCTCAATTTGTTTTCATGTGTGGTACATTACCCGTTGATACATTTAATGTTATCGATTTCTGCGGTGATGACACCATCTCTGATTGCTATGATTTTAAAATTACGCTAAGATCTCAGGATCATGATATTGATGCTGTATCGCTGCTTAACAAACCGGCAAGCCTTTTTATCTACCGTGATGAACAGTTTTTTCCCTACTCAGGAATTATCAGCAGTTTTAACTATGTAGAAACATCAACAGATTTCTCTACCTACGAGGCGCATGTTGTACCAAGACTCTGGATTACCAATCTTACACATCAGTCAAGAGTGTTTCAGAAGCTCAGTGTAAATGAGGTCGTTCAGAAAGTCCTTGATGAAAACGGACTGGCAAACTATTATCAGTTTGATCTTCAGAATTCCTACCCGCAGCGTGAGTATATCGTTCAACATAAAGAGTCTGATTACAACTTCATTTGCAGGCTCCTGGAAGAGGTTGGTATCTGGTTTTTCTTTAAGGAAAACCCGGTATCCGGGGATAGTCTTGAAAATGTGAGTAACGAGAAACTGATTATTTCAGATAAGCCTGATTCGTTTATTCCGATTACCGGTGAAACAACTGTGCAGTTCCGGACCAAATCCGGTATGGTACAAAGTCATACTAAAGATGAGCGGGAATGCTGCAGCAGATTAACATTTGAACGAAAGGTTATCACAGCAGATGTTGCTGTCAAAAACTATAACTACCGTACTCCTGACGTAAGCCCGTATGTTAAAAAGAATGTTGAGGATGGTCTTACCGGATTGGATTATGAGTATGGCGGGAAATTCAGAGATACCGAGTCCGCGCAAAAATCAGCACTCCTGCTGGCTAAACAGCATACTGTTGAATTTGTAAATGTTAATGTGGTGTCCGACTGCAGACGTTTCAGGGCTGGTATGCGTTTTACTATCAGTGATCATCAGCGTAAAGAATGTAACGATACGTTCCTTATTTTGTCAGTAACGCAGACCGGTGCTCATACAAGTATTGCAGGATTTCATGACAGGGCAACATATCAGAATCATTCACAGTTGCTGCCATCAGCGAAAATTGTCTCATTCGCGCCACAAAAAAAACATAAGCCGACACCACTTTACGGAATAACGACTGCACCGATTGAAGCAAACGGTGCGGATTATGCAAGCCTCGATGAATTCGGAAGATACAAAGTGAGAATGCCGTTTGATGTTTCCGATACGGCTAATTATGATGCTTCCAAGTATATTCGTCTCGCACAGCCCTACAGCGGAGCCAATTATGGCATTCATTTTCCGTCACATGAGGGTGCGGAGATGGTGCTTGCATGCATTGATGGCGATGTTGACAAACCGCTTGGTATAGGAACTGTTCCAAATGCAGATACAAAATCCCCCGTTGTTGGAGCAAACAAGGAGCAAAGTGTAATCCGGACTGCCGGTGATAACGAGATGATTTTCGATGATACAATTGATAAACAGAAAGTCAGTATCAGAACCGCAGCGAAAAATAAGATGGTGTATGATGATGAGAATAAATTCATTCTGGTACAGACGACTGATGGTAACAAGCTGCTCATTGACGATAAGAACACAAGTACAACGCTTACATCGAAAAATCATAACATGATGATGTCCTATAAGGATGGTGAGGAGCATATTACGATCACCAGCGCAAAGGGACATATTATCAGGATTGATGATGCCAATAAGGTAATGACCTTACAGACTGCTGCCGGGCATATAATTCAGATGGATGATGAAGGAAAGACGATTGTCATGAAAGATTGTGCAGGGAAAAATACGGTTACCCTGGATGGAAATAAGGGAATAGCTATGGAATCGCAGGGAAAAATCGCAATTACTGCACAACAGGATGTCGAGATCAAAGGCGCAAATGTCAAGGTGGCATCGTCACAGGGAACCATTAACCTTAAGTCAACTACCGACACCACCATTGATGCACTGAATGTAAGTGTCAAGGGTAAGGTGGGCTATAAAGTAGAGGCAACAACCGTAGATCTTACAGCCAAGACAACCATGAAGGCAACAGCAAACGTAAGTGCCGAGTTTTCATCAAGTGCTATGGCGAAACTATCGGGTGGGGCTATGGCCACAATTAGTGGCGGTTTAGTGAAAATCAACTGATGTATAACTATGTACCAGGGTGATAATTGTCACCCTGGTACATGAATCTGCCTGGTCGCTATTGGAAATCCTTATTGCGGGAAGTTTCCTGAGCCCGTAATCTGCTTACGACTCTTCTCTGGTTAAATCAGAAAAAAGAATTATTCCTTACATCCCAATTCATTCTGCCTTATGGACCGGTACGGGAATAAAATCGTTTTCTTTTGTCAAGTTATCACGGTCGTTACGATCCAGTGGAAGCTGGGCTTTAAACCCGTATTGCTCTGCGTGCTGATCAATAATCATCATTGCAAGAACACGCGGAATGTACTCGTTGGTTTCTTCTGCGAGGTAGCCCATATTGTAAATATACCAGAAATCCCTGTTTTTTACAGGATCTTCTATTTTTCGTAAAGCACCCATAACACGTCCCTCACCAGCATTATAGGCAGCCATCGCAAGCATCATACTGCTCTGTCCACCGAATATTCCGATAAGGTCAAGAAAGTATTCTGCTGCAGCATAGGTGGCTTTTTCAGGATTGGTACGTTCATCCATCACTTCGTCAACGCGAAGATTATATGATCGTCCGGTTTTAGGCATAAACTGCCATAAGCCCCGTGCACCTGCATGGCTTAACGCATTTGGATTAAAGCCGCTTTCAAGCATTGCCACATATGCAAGTTCCAGAGGTACTTTTTTATCTTTAAAGATCCTTAAAATCATTGGAAAATAGAGTTTTTTTCGTTCAAGATAACGGGCAATAACCGGTTTTAGTGAACCGGTGTAAACACCTATGTGGTGCTTTACCCGTAAGACCATCTCTTTAGGAATATGATAGTCGGTTTCACCGAGGCGTCCCATAATTTCTGCAATGTAAAACTCGACGGTGTCTTCGTAGAAACGCTTTACATCTTTATCACGAAGATTGCTTTTAAGGCTATTGAAACGATCCCGCTCCTCTTCGAATTTTGCAACGAGTTCTTCAAGAGTTGCTTCGCTGGCACCCCGTTTTTTTGCATTGGAAATGTCTGTTTCGTATTTGTCGAGATTTTTTTCACTTGAGACAGCATCATTGACTATTGCCTTGTACTGGAACATGCGGACTGTAAAGAATGTTATAAGCGTCAATGATACAAGGGCAACAATACAGAGAATGGTAGCGGATTTTGTTTTGAGTTTTTTTTGTGCATTATAGGATGTATGGAGAAAGTGAACCTGCGTCTCACTGAGGTTTCCCTTTTGAATGATTTTGTCAACACGGTCCCCTTGTTTCATCAGTTTATTCATTTCGTCCGCACTGAGCCGTTTGTTGAGGATCTTGTTTTCAAGTTCCATTGTATGATAACCAAAATCACATTCGGATTTTCTGGAGTGGCGGTTTCTTGTCGGGAACAGTGCATCAGAATTTTCATTCTGATCATATTCAAGGCCAGTACGAAACGATCGCTCGGTTTCATCATTCTTGGACACTAAACGACCGGGAGATGTTTGTGATTCACCGGGTTTTAACCGCGGGGTAGTGCTGAGTTCAGTTTGCGAGATGATCAGTTTTATTTTTGGGCCCTTTTCACCAAAACTGATCTCATCATTGTGTCCCAGAGATTCTGCTTCCTCTGATAGTCTGGTGCCATTTTTGTAGGTTCCGTTGGTGCTGCCAATATCCTGAATGCTGATACTATCGCCATATTTGTAAATAATCGCATGATGGTTCGAGACGGTTCTTTCAACAGAATTGATGCAAATCATGTTTTTACTGCTTCGTCCGACAGTAATTGCGCCCTCTTTAAGAAGGTGTCGTCTTCCAATTTCCTGGCCGCGGATTATTTCAAGGTAGTAATATGCCATAGTATAATAGTGCCACGTCTTGTTTATAGGTTTGATTAGGCAGCTGAAAGAAAGCCGTTACAAATTTCAAATATCGCTATAATCTGGAAAATAATACTATCCATATACGATTGTCGAATTATCATAAATCAGAATAACGAAAGGAGTGTCGTGAATTGGTTTCGTTTATAGGATTTTTTTTCCCATTTTGAGAATTTCCAGTTTTTAAAATTAGGAATTCCGGATTGAACTTTGAATTGCAAAATGGAGGATCGTGTTTTTTTATGATTATTATAACCGGAATGTGATTATCATTCAAATAGTCAGTCTTGTAGATTTTTATTTGTACCAATTTGATATTACGGATATTAAAGTCGTAGATGTAAACAAAGATAGCGTGGTTGTACTATCCGGTTTGATTGTAATCGTTTAGTCGTATACATTGGCACAGAAGTTGCTTTTGTGTTAATGGTCAGCAAATAAAAAGCTGGAGTGAGTAGACAAGGCAGTTCTTTGAAGCGAGAGAGGTGGTTTGTGACTCCGCAGTTTTGAACGTGATGGCAAGTCGTTTGGGAAAAAAATAATCACACATAGCATGTGTGCAACGTACAAATCGTTTCATTAAAGGAGTATTGCTATGCCAATTCCAGCATATATGTGGCTTGAAGGTCAAGGTGGAAAAATCACTGGCGGATCAGTTGTTGCAGGTCGTGAAGGTAGTATTGAAGTAATCGAATTTCATCATGAAGTTCGTATGCCAACAGATCCTGATACAGGGGCTCTTACAGGCGTTAGAAAACACGAAGCTTTTCAGATTGTAAAGGCGTTTGATCAGTCATCACCACTTCTTTACAAAGCAGTATGTAATGGCGAATCGTTCCCGTCACTGAAGCTTGACTGGTATAGAATTGACGAAAAGGGTGATGAGGTTCTTTATTTTACTCATCAGCTCAAGGATGTAAAAGTGTCCGCAGTTGAGCCTCTTATGTACAATGTAAAGGCTAAAGAGTTTGAAAAGTATGTTCATATGGAAAAAGTAAGCTTCCGTTATGCTGAAATTACATGGGAATATACTGATGGTGGTCTCATTCATACAGATTCATGGAATGCTGGTCGTTAATCAGATCCTTTGAGATAGTATGTTACATAACAAGGCGGTTCTTTGTATAAACAGGGAATCGCCTTTTTTTACTTTTTCTAACGGTTTTGATAAGAAAATAAACCAAAATAATGTGATTTTTTGTTTGACCTGTTATAATCTCAAAAATTATATATATAAAGTATCATCCGAATTGGTTAGTGGAATATTGGCTTTTATAAATCTGTAGGTAACTACGGTTTATAGGATCATTTTCTGTTGATACAATAATTCGCTTAAGAACACTTAAAAGGAGTCGCTTTATTTCTTCCGAGCACCTTTCAGCACTGGTAACGCTTTTTAATGGCGGTACGTCATTTGGTGAGGACATCAATTATGATCCGGGGTTTGAATTAATCAAGGCGGAGATTCTAAAACTTGGCGGACTTGATTACGAGCTTATTGAGCAAAAGTCACTGGAGTTGCTGTCCGAAAAATCGAAAGATATCCGACTGTTTCTTTTTCTTAGTATGTGCTATATGCGAAAGAACGAGTGGGACTCGTTCTGTGATTGTTTTGATGCACTCGGGCAGCTTGTTGAAAAAGATTACAATGCTATTTTCCCTCAGCGGCCACGTGCAAAACAGCTTGCATTTGGATGGCTTGGTGAGGACAGGTTTCTTGATCTGATAGACAAATCGGTTGCATCACCGGATGCGCATGAAAGTTACAAACGGCTTGTTGACTGTCTTGGAAAACTTAAGGTGAAACTTGATGTTGAGTTTCCAAACGGGTCTCCATTTCCAGCTCGTTTATATCAGGCAGCGCAGAAATGGGTGAAAGCAACAGAGCCTAAAAAGGAGGCACCGCCACCACCTCCGGTACAACAGCAAACAACCGGGCCACAAACGCAGAGTACGCCGTCGTCTCAGGCTGCACCGGTGGCAACATCTTCTGCAGGTGGATCTGCTGGAGCGGGTGTATCTGCGTCTGCGGGACCAATGGAAAATGTCAAAGATGCCCTTGAGCTTGTCAGAAAAGCGGCAATCTTTCTTATTGAAAAAGAACCCTTGAAACCTGCCGGTTACCGGTTAATGCGTTCCGTCCGCTGGGATTCAATCGAGAATGCACCTGTTGTAACAGAGGGAAATCTTACACGACTTGATCCTCTTCCAGAGGAACGAAGAAATTTTTTGCAGGGTTTGCTTGGCAAGGGAGATTTTAAGGTCGCTTTTGAAACTGTAGAAAAAGCATTTAGTTCCGGTGTTACGCTGTACTGGCTTGATTTACAAAGAATAGCAGCCACTGCGGCAAAACAGCTGGGACCATCCTATGATGCTGTTCGCAATGCGATTCTGCTTGAAACAGCGATTTTTGTTAAGCGTGTTCCTAAAATTTGTACACTTGCATATAGTGATGGAACACCTTTTTGTGATCCGGCGACACTTGACTGGATTAACTCAGATGTTGCTGCGATGCTGTCATCCGGTAAAGGCGGGGGTGGCGGGAATGTTAATGATGTCGTAGAAGCTGACAGACGGGCTGCAAATGATTTGGCATCAGGGAATAAGGTTGATGATGCAGTTGATTTACTTATGTCAAAAATCAATGAGTCCGGAAGTGAGCGGGATAACTTCCGCAGAAGGGTCGTTATTGCGTCAATAATGATTTCTTCCAAGCGTCCGGATATTGCAATTTATATATTAGAGAACCTTGTTGAAATTATTGATAGAAATAATCTGGTGAACTGGGAACCATCACTGGCAGCAGAAGCACTGAATTACCTTGTCCGTGCCTACACTATGCTCTTAACATCCGGTAAGGATAAAGATACAGAGAAAGATTCAGCGGTTAATCTCAACAGGATTATTGAGAAACGCGATGCCGCAATGAAACGGTTATCATTTGCAGATCCGAAAATAGCATTTTCTAATTAACAATAAACCTCATCAATAGAAAGGTGGGTTCTTATGGCTGGAAGTTATCAGAACGAAATACCAAAAGCCCGAATAAATCTTCAACTGGCAGTAGATAAGGGTAATGCACAGAAAAAGGTTGAATTACCGCTAAAACTCGCTGTTATGGGTGATTTTTCAGGTAAAAAGAGTGATCAGAGAATTGCTGACCGCGAGAAGATCAGTCTTAACAAAAACAATCTTGATCAGGTGATGGAATCTATGGATTTGAACCTGAACTATGTTGTTGATGACAAGTTGTCCGGTCAGCCGGATAAGGCGCTTCCTGTAAACCTCAAAATCAAGAATTTGAAATCATTCAGCCCTGAAAATGTGGCAAAAAATATTCCATCTATCAGCAGGCTGCTTGCTGCAAGAAATCTTGTGAAGGATCTCAAATCAAATCTACTTGATAATCGTGAATTTCGTAAGCGTCTTGAGGAAGTACTTAAAGATGGTGCGGCGTCACAGGCTTTGCTTGATCAGCTCAAAGCAATTGTACCCGACAAAACAGCGGAAGAACCAAAAGCATAAGTTTGACCGGGACTATTTCCGGCGTTGTTTCCAGGAGCAATTCCTGAGAACAATGTCAGGCGGTAGTGATTAATGATCACTATCATAGTATAACTGAAAAATAACTGTGTTCTGCGTCAAGAAGGAGTTATTCATGGCAGAAGAATTAAAAGAAGGCGGCGCACCGGCCGCTGAGCATGGACTTGATTATATATACGAGGCAATGGATCTTACCGTTCCACAGCAGCCCGTAGATGTTATGGCGTTTGCTGATGCAAAGACTCTTGCAGACAGTAAGTCAAACGAACGTATTGGTGCTGCACTTTCCTTTTTTCTTGAAAGTGTGATTCAGAGTGGTGTATCTGTTGACAAAATAGATAAGAATGTTGTTGACAGTATCGTTGCAGATATCGACAAAAGAATATCAATGCAGCTTGACGAAATTATGCATCACCCGGATTTCCAGAAAATGGAATCATCATGGAGATCACTGAAATTTCTTGTGGATAAAACAGATTTCAAAAAAAATGTCAAGATTGATCTTTTTGATATCAGTAAAAATGATATTATCGAGGATTTTGAGGATTCAGCAGAACTTATTCAGTCTGGTCTTTACAAGCAGATCTACACTGATGAATATGACACTCCGGGTGGCGAACCTTATGGTGCTATGATTTCGAATTTTGATTTTAACGCAGGTCCTGAGGATATCGGTCTGCTTCAGAATCTTTCAAAAGTAGCAGCTGCATGTCATTGTCCGTTTATTGGTTCTGCAAATCCAAAATTTTTCGGCAAGGATGACATTCACGATCTGCCAAAAATTGATGATCTTCATACCTATATGGATCGCTCTGAGTTTATGCGCTGGAATTCATTTCGTCAGACGGAGGATTCCCGTTATGTCGGATTGACACTTCCCCGTTTTGCATTGCGTCTTCCATATGGTCCTGATACAATTCCTGTGAAAGATTTCAACTATACGGAAAATATTACCGGTAAAGATCATGAGAAGTATCTCTGGGGTAATGCGTCATTTGCGTTTGCGTCAAACATGGTTCGTTCCTTCGTTGACAACGGATGGTGTGTACAGGTGCGCGGTCCGGAATCAGGTGGCAAGGTTGAGGATTTGCCAGTACACTTTTTTGATGTCGGAAAAGGCACACAGGTCAAAATCCCGACAGAAATTCTTATTCCTGAAACACGTGAATTTGAATTTGCAAATGAAGGGTTCATTCCATTATCGTTCTATAAGAACCGTAACTATGCGTGTTTCTTCTCTGCAAACTCATCGCAGAAACCTCAGGAATATGATGATCCTACGGTAACTGCAAACATGAGAGTGAACTCACGTCTTCCATATATTCTCCTTGTGTCACGTATTGCTCATTACCTGAAAGTTATTCAGCGTGAGAATATCGGCACAACAAAGAGTAAGGAAGTGCTTCAGGACGAACTTAATAAATGGATAAAAGGACTGGTTACCGAGATGCCGAATCCTGGTCCGGATCTCATTGCATCACGTCCTCTCAAGGCAGCTCAGGTTGAAGTACGTGAAATTCCGGACAATCCCGGTTTTTTCAGTGTTTCGCTTGCGGTAATGCCGCACTTCCAGATTGAAGGTATTGATATCAATCTGTCGCTTGTATCACAGATGCCCAAAGGTAAATAAATACCCTGAAGTATCTGTTTTGTAATGCAGTGTGCGTAAGCGCATGCGTTACGGATACGTTGATTTATGCGTATTTAATAAAACAGGCAGCTCTTTGCAAATGCGAAGAGCTGCTTTTATCCTGAAATAGGATTTACCACAATAATACCGGGATCTGGATAATGTAAGATCTCTGTGTGCACGTGTGTTATGGGGTTTCCGGTTATGCCGTGATTTGTGGTTAATGGTAATCTCTTTTACGTAGTTTGTTTTACCGGATCGGGTTGTTTCTATGAAACAGGGATTGTTTGAAAGTCTGACAGGTGCGTTTCTTGATGGAACACCGATTGATAGTGTTCCTGAATCGCGCAGGCCGATGGTTTCCATTATTGATCACCTGAGTCGTTTATTTAATACCCGCAGCGGTTGTCTGTCACATCTGCCGGACTATGGCCTACCTGACATTTCAGAATTATATCGCCGCATGCCTGATGGTCTTGATGAGCTTCAGCAGGCTATCAGGACATCGGTGGAAAAGTATGAACCGCGATTAAAAAATGTCAAGGTTGTACCAAGGGATTCTGAAATCAAGGGATCGCAATTAGTATTCATTTTGTCAGCAGAACTAAAAAGTGGCGGGCAGGTCAAATTTCAGACAACGTTTTCAACCCATGAGCCGTCAACAATAATTCCGTGGAAAAAACCACAGTAGTGAATGATACATGATAGAAAAATATTTTGAAGATGAATTGAGGTATTTGTACGAATCCGGGTGTGAATTTGCGAAAGCGCATCCTGACAGGGCAAACTATCTCAATATTGATTCTGTTGGTGATCGGGATCCCTATGTTGAACGGCTGTTTGAAGGATTTGCTTTTCTTGCCGGAAGAATCAGGGAAAAACTTGATGACACCTTTCCTCAGTTGACTGAAGGGTTAACCAACCTTTTGTGGCCTCAGTATCTTCTTGAGGTTCCGGCGTTATCAATTGTTCAGTTTGATGCCCGGCCGGGTTCATTGCAGGAAGCTAAATTGATTCCGGTACGTTCCGAGGTATTGTCGCAGGCGATAGGGAACCAGGCGCTTGTCTGCAAGTTTACAACTGCTGCACCGGTCATGATGAATCCGATTACCCTTACATCGGTTAACCGTGTTACCGACAGCATGAATAACGATATTTTTACGTTTAAATTCATTCTTGATAAAACGGTACAGTGGAACAAGTATAATTTTAAGCAGCTTCGTCTCTTTCTTTTCGCCGAAATGCCGACATCGCTGATGCTTCACAGGGCTTTTACAACAAATGTCAAGCGCGCTGAGCTTGAGTTTGATAATGGTGAAGTCAGGCATGAACTTGATCCATTGTGTACAATTACACCCGGAGGGCTTAGTCCTGAAGAATCGCTGATGCCCGAAATGCGCAGAAGTTTCTGGGGGTATAATCTGCTGCGTGAATATTTTATCTATCCAGAAAAGTTCCTGTTTTTTGACATAAATGGTATTGACAAAATACCGGAACCTTCAGAAACGCCTGAGTCGATTACCCTGCGTTTTACAATTGGTGAATCGTTGCCGGCAGACAAAAAGTTCTCTCTCTCAATGTTCAGAATGAACTGCTGTCCAGTTGTCAATGCATTCATTAGTAATACAGAACCGGTTCTAAAAACCGGGCTTCAATCTGAATATCGTGTTGTCGCAAATGCGACATTTCGTAAAGAAATGCGTGTACATAGTGTCCGGTCGGTTGTTGGCGTGGATAGAATCACCGGTGAACGGTACAATTACGAACCTGCCTATACCTTTAATAATCTTGGTAACAAACAGCGCAAAACGTATTCTACCCGTTTTGTAAAAACACCTGCCGGTGCGCGTGAAATGAATCTTATGCTCGGCGGTGCGCAGCTGAAAAATAAAGAAATTGGTGAGGAAAGTCTGGTAATTGAGGCATGGTGCACCAATGGAGATGTTCCCCGGGATTCCCTTGTCGAGGGGCAGATAAGTGCTCCGGGAAAGGATTTTCCTGATTTTATCAAAATCAGCAATATCACCCGTCCGACGCTGCCATTTCTGCCACCGGAAGATGAAGAACTGTTATGGATTTTCCAGGCTCATCTTGTGGCTACGCAGGGAAGTATGGCAAACAGGGATGTACTCAGGAAATTTTTACAGTTGTATAACTGGTCGGGGCAGGAGGGACGTGCACGAAGAATTGAAGCAATTGTTGATGTGTCAAGTGAACCGATGGAGCATCTTTATAAAGGGAGTATTATCAGAGGGGTTCGTTTTAGTATCACCCTTGAGGAACAGGCGTTTCGGGACACCGGTGATGTACATCTTTTTGGGCTTGTGCTCTCAAAATTCCTCAGTCATTATACGGCGATTAATTCATTTTGTGAGTTAAAGGTGATCCTGAAACCATCAGGGAAAGTGCTGACATGGAGTCAGATTGAGGGTAAACGGTGTCTGATCTGATAAAAGCATTAACCGAACGTTGTTATGAGTTCGAGTTCTTTCAGGCTGTATCGCTGCTTGAGGAGTATTTTGGCTGTGATGGCAGTGATAAGGAAGCTATTGCAAAAGGCAATGTGCGGTTTTCTGCTGATACCGGTATTACTTTTCCGGCAAGTGATATTCATGATGCAAAAAGTCACGGTAATTCCGGTGTTGAACTATTTCTTTCCTTTATGGGACTACTCGGAATCAGTTCCCCATTGCCTCATTATTTTACAGCATATGCCGCAGTGCATGCTAAAGAAGCGACCGCGTTAATTGACTTTTTAAATGTTTTTGATCACCGCATGTATAGCCTCTTTTATCGTGCCTGGAAAAAATACCGTAATATTCCGACTTTTTCTCAGGCTGATAATTTTGATCTGTATAACAGAATTGGCTACTTGTCTGGTTTTGTAAAGACTACACAAAAATCAAAATCAGACTATCTTAAAACATATGCTGGGTTGCTTTCGGGAGTAACACATAATGCTGCCGGACTTGAAGAAATTCTGACCGACTGTTTTAAAGGTGTCAGGGTTGATGTCGTCCAGTGGGCTGAGCGCTGGGCAAAAGTTGAAACGCTGAAAAAAATCGGATCTGATTTTCAGCTTGGCAATGAATCAATGCTTGGTGACAGAATTTACGACAGAAGCGGGAAAATCAATATTGTTCTTGAATTGACAGACAAAACGATGTTCGATAAGTATCTTCCGGGGTCTGAAAATATCGAACAGGTTAAAGAAATTGTGAAGATCTTTGCGCCGCAACCGCTGGCGTTTGATATAGAAGTACGTTTCAAACCGACAGATCTTATTCCTGTTGTGCTTGGAAGTGATACTGCACCCCTGGGTATTTCCTCCGGATGCGGTGATGCGTCAGGAAGCAGTCTCGGGTATTCCATCACCATCCCGGGGCGGGAATAAATGAACTTGCCACACGGGAACAATCGTTTAACTCCTAACATGAGGTCTTGATACTATGGTAGTGACCGATATTCGTACGCTTCTTGACAAACTGAATGGTATTTGCCAAAAATCATTCCAGGCATCAGTAGGTGTTTGTGTAAGCAATACCAATTATGAACTTACATGGGAACATCTGTTCGCAACACTGATTGATGAAACTGACGGAGATATTGCGCAGATATTACGACATTTCGGTATTGATAGCGCGCGTATAAAAAAGTCGTTGACAAGTGAAATCGAAGGGTTTCCAAGAGGAAATACTGCAAAACCATCATTTTCTCCGTCATTGATTGCTCTTCTGGAATCTGCATGGGGGCTTGGTTCTCTGCGGTATGGAATGACACAGATTCGTTCGGGCGTTTTGTTTGCAGCAGCCTTTGACGAAATGAAACGTTCTTTCGCGCAGTATGCTGCAGAATTGCGTCATATTGATGACGAAATGCTGAAAAAGGAACTGCTCAATATTCTCGCCAGGTCATCTGAGAATGACGATAAGGTAGCACGTGAAAGTGGTGACCCGGCTTTTAACAAAACAGAACTTGAGAAGTATTGTAAAAATTTGACTGCCGATGCAAAGGCTGGGAAAACTGATCCGATTCTTGGACGTGATAGTGAAATTTTCCAGGTAATAGACATTCTCAGTCGTCGCAGGAAAAACAATCCTATTCTTGTTGGTGAAGCAGGTGTGGGAAAAACAGCGATTATGGAGGGCCTTGCACAACAGATTGCAGCAGGTAGTGTGCCGGTATCATTGAAGGATGTCGAATTGTGGGAGCTTGATCTGGGATTACTTCAGGCTGGTGCAAGTGTCAAAGGCGAATTTGAAAAGAGATTGAAGAGTGTTATTGACATTGCTAAGAAAAGTGGCGGAAGAATCATTCTTTTCATTGACGAAGCGCATACACTTATCGGAGCTGGTGGTGCTGCCGGAACCGGTGATGCAGCAAACCTTCTTAAACCAGCTCTTGCGCGCGGTGAGCTCCGCACCTGCGCCGCTACAACCTGGCTTGAATACCGCAAGTATTTCGAGAAGGATCCGGCAATGACCCGGCGTTTTCAACTTGTCAAGGTTGATGAACCTGATGAGGAAAAAGCCTGTGCAATGCTTCGCGGTATTGCCGAAAGCTATGAACGGCATCATGGGGTGCATATTACCGAAGATGGCATTCAGGCATCTGTATCATATTCAAACCGTTTTATATCAGGACGTCAACTTCCGGATAAAGCTGTCGATGTCCTCGATACCGCCTGTACACGTGTCAAGATGAGCCGTACAACAACACCGCCATCAATCGAGTACCGCAAGAAACTTCTCGCAGATGCAAACCGTGCACTTAAAACTCTTAATAAAGACAAAGCTGCGGGTATTGCCTATGACGAAAAGGCAATTATCAAGTATGAAGATATCAAGGCGAAAGCAGAGGTGGAAGTTGCGGAGCTTACTGCAAAGTGGGAGAAGGAGAAAGCGCTTGTTGAGGTTATAGTAAAACTTCAGGAGCAGCTTGTTGAGGTTAACAGTAAGAGTGATTCTGACACCGATATGGTAACGAAGCTGAAATCAGAGCTTGATCAGAAGAATGCCGAGCTTGCTGCAATAGCCGGGGAAACCGCGATGGTGTATCCTCATGTAAGCGGAGAGATTTGTGCGCAGGTTATTGCTGACTGGACGGGAATTCCTGTTGGGTCAATGGTTAAAGATGAGGCACAGACTCTTCTGGAGCTTGAAAATAAACTATCCGAAAGAGTTAAGGGGCAGGCTGCTGCAATCGCTGAAATATCTGCAGCTATCCGCTCTGCAAAAACCGGTATGACAAATCCGGAGGCACCAATGGGTGTATTTCTCTGCACCGGACCATCAGGTGTCGGTAAAACAGAACTGGCAATGGCGCTTGCAGATCTTCTTTTTGGTGGAGAGAAATTCTCAACGGTTATCAATATGTCGGAATATCAGGAAAAACATACAGTGTCGCAGCTTAAAGGTTCGCCTCCGGGATATGTCGGGTATGGTGAAGGCGGTATCCTGACAGAAGCTGTTCGTCAGAAACCGTATTCAATTGTCATTCTCGACGAAGTTGAAAAAGCTCATCGTGATGTTCTGAATATGTTTTATCAGGTGTTTGACAAGGGTATGATGCGTGATGGTGAGGGGCGTGATATTAATTTCAGAAATACAGTAATTCTTATGACGTCAAATCTTGGTGCAGACACGATTATGCAGGCGCAGGCACAGGACATCACAGATCCCAAAGCTATTATTGAATATATCAGGCCTGAATTGACAGAACATTTTCAGGCTGCACTGCTTGCCCGCTGTACTGTAGTTCCATTTCTACCGCTTACACGTGATGTTATCGAATCGGTAATACGACTGAAGCTTAACAAGGTGGAAAAACGGCTACAGGATGCTCATGAGGCTGGCTGTGTGTATAGTGATACTGTTGTTAGCGCAATTGCTGAACGTTGTAGTGCTGCGGAAGCCGGAGCCCGCAACATTGACATGATTATCAACAACAGTCTTCTTCCTGCGATTTCAAATTATCTGCTCGCAAATGTGGGTACCGATAATCAGGAACAGGAAAAATGTGTAAAGATCGATGTAGACGAAACTGGTGAATTTGCGATCACCTTTGAAGTAAAAGATACTGTGACAGTATAATTTGTCGCATAAGTAAATTTTATCAGCACGACAGTATATGTTTACTGTCGTGCTGATTTCTTAAATACAAATTGAGAACGAGTGGTTGTATCAATGAAATTGTTTAATCGGAAAGATAAGCGTAGTTCAAAATCAGCAAAGCTCATGGGCAATAATGAGGTATCATCGAAAATTCTTAGGGAGCTTAAGACTGCGACACACAGATATGTTGATTCTGTAAAGCGGAGCAACCTTTTCAAGAACAGCGCTATTTACGGTAATCCCTGGTTTATGCTTATAGGGCCGGAAAAGTCAGGAAAGACCACTGTTCTTAACGGCTCTGATGTACATTTTCCGCTTATCTATCCGGAAGACAAAGATGGTGCGACCGCAAGTGGCGTCGAGTGGCGATTTTCAAATGAAGCAGTCTGGATTGATATTCCAGGAAAATTGCTTCAGCCGGAAGGTCTTGAAACATTCAGATCTGTTTATCAGGGGCTGGTTGAATGTCGTAATGAGCGTCCGGTCGACGGAATCGTTTGTACCATCAGTTGTGAAGATCTTTTGAAAAGCGATAGTGAAACTATTAAGAGTATTGCAGCAAATCTTCGGTTAAAAATTGATGAACTTATTGCGTTTTGGGGCATTGAACTTCCTGTCTTTTGCATTATTACAAAAGCAGATACGATTAGCGGTTTCTATGAATTTTTCAATGATGCATCAGTGGAATGGCCTGATCAGTTATTGGGAGCAACTTTTTCAACAGATCAGCAGATGGCTCCCGCGCGGAAAGTGTTTGTGCAGGAGCATGAGGAATTGTGTGGATCACTGAAAGTGCTTCGTTTGAAACGATTGTCAAAAGAAAGAAAAGAAACAGTCCGAAGAGCAATTTGTCGCTTTACGATTGAATTTGAAGGTCTGCAGACAAGAGCCGGAGATTTTTTTGCAGAACTGTTCAAGGACAGTAAATATGAGGGTAAACCTGTATTCAGGGGTTTTTATTTCGGTAGTTGTAAATCATTTGAAGTGTCATCAAATACAGCAATTGATTATGCTGCCCAATCAGCAGGACCATCCGATCTAAGTAATACGGTATTGAATCACCCGCTTAACCCTCACAGAATGTCAAGGACGTCGGTAACCCCAGTCGCAATAAATGTTGCAAAAAAACAGGTAAAGTCATTCTTTACAAAAAGGTTGTTCAGCCAGATTTTCCCTGGTGGCACACAGTTGCTTCAGAAAACGCAGAAGTTTTCACGCAAAGAACGGATACGATATTGGCTTCTGACCGGTTTATTTGCAGTGGTATTTTTGTCGATCGGATTGTACATGGTGTTTGCAAATTCACAGGTAAATAAACTGTACAATACAACAAAAGCTGAAATGGACGCTGCACTGTCAGCACCTCAATCGGTTACTGATGCCTATGAACAGTTAGGACGTCTTGGCGATCTGCTTGAACAGTATAAAAAATTTTACGAAAAGGGTATGCCTCCCAAATATGGTATAGGGCTTGTAAAGTCAAAAGAGATTTATGCAGCACTGAAAAAAGTATACATTAATCGTTTATGGAATTTTATTGTTGTACCAACAGTTTCATATCTTGAAAGTAATATTCATGATGCGAATGCCAGCTTTAAACCATTGAACGGGGAAGAGTATACGCAGCTTTACAGGCAGTTAAAGACGTATTTGTCAATGTCTGAAGCAATAGCACAGAATAAAGACCGTATTGACACTGTTACTATTAGAGAAAATATTGAAGCAGCGATAGTGTATCAGTTTACAAAAGGGAGTAGCGCAGGGCGATTGCCTGAAAACGTTGAAATAATTGTTAGAAACAGTATCAGACTTTATTGTTCCTATCTGAAATCCAATGAAATGCAGCTGATCCAGGAAAAACAGGACATGGTAGCCATTGCCCGTCAACGGTTGTCGAAACTGCCTGATGCTCAGGTGCTTTATGAATCAATGCGGGACAGGTTACTCTCGATTGCACCACAGATGACATTGACTGATTTACTTGCTGGGAATGCTGACCCGGTTCTCAAAAGTCCAAGCAGTATCAGCTTGCTTTACACACAAGAGGGATGGAACCGTTTTGTCGCTGATGAGCTTGAAAATGTCATAAAAGATCCGTTTAAGGTAGACTGGGTACTGGGAGCTTCGAAGGAAAAAATTACTGATGGACTTATGAACAAGAGTGAACTCCGGGAAGAACTGATTGCGGAGTATTATAGTGATGTTTTTGTAAAGTGGATTGAGTTTCTTGGTTCAATCAGTGTAGAACCTTTTGGCGATATTATCCGCGCAGGAACAGTACTTCAGAAGCTTGCAGTTACAGGATCAGAGATGGATCTCGTGCTGCAAAAAGTGCTAACGATGTCAAACATTGAGATCAAAGCAAAAGAGGAACAGGTTGCAGAGGTCGCTAAAAAAGTATTTGCAAAGAAAATAAAGAAAATAGAAAAGAAAGCTTCTCCATTAAAGGCACTGATGCCACCGGGAACATCACCGCAGGAAGCGGTAAAAAATGCATTTTCTCCATTGTCATCATTTCATAAATCCGAAGGATCAACGGCGACAATGGCTGAGTATCGTAACAGGATGAGTACTCTGGCGGAGGCTCTGCTGCGGTGTTCAAAACAGGGAAATTTACTGACGACGTTCAATGGTACTGACCAGGATCCACTGCTCAGCTCATACAACTATACACAGAAAGTCCTGATCGGAATGCCGGATCAGATTAAAATGGCTCTGACACCGATTCTGTTGAACTCTGTTGACTATACGGGAAATGTCATGTCTGCACTTATATCAAAAGAATTAAATCAGAAATGGCAGAATGATGTTGCAGCGGTCTTTACAAATGGTTTTGCAGGCAAATATCCATTTTCACACAATGATGATGAGTGCTCATTTGATGGTGTTATGGAGTACTTCAGGCCGAATACTGGTTCATTCTGGGGTTTTTACACCAGGAATTTGCAACCATACATTTACAAGGATGGCAATGAATGGAAAACTCGTCAGGTTGGTAATATAACCATTCTTTTTCAACCGGAACTTTTTGGGTCGATGAAAAATGCTGAAAAAATTACACGGGCATTTTTCAATCTGGATGGTACGCTGATAATACATAAGATCCGTATGCTCCCGTTGCCTCAGAATAAACTTCAGGGGTCAATTACCTTTGGTGCACAGGAGTATAGAATTCTGCCGGATGAGAATAGTGTGCGCGTTCAGTGGCCAATTCCAGGGCAGACTGACGACGTATTATTGAAGATATTTGTAAATTCCAAGTATACAGAAGAAATGAAATTTGGCGGCAGGTGGGGATTGATGCGACTGTTTGAGAGCGCAAGGACCAATACAATGAATACAACAGCCTTTGTTGCTAAATGGGAAAGGAGTGTTAACAACATGTTTATGATTCAGTATGGCTGTCATGTTCAGATTGCACATCCGGATCATCCATTTGCAGGAAAGATTTTTTCACGATTTGACTGTCCGACAGATATTATTAAACCGCAACAGTAGGCTATTGTAAAACAGATTAATTCATGAGAAACGAATTCTATTTTATGATATTTTGCGGATTGTATATTGTAGTATAAATTAACGATTTGAATAAATCGAAAATCACAAAGGGGTTGATTTTATTATGAGATTTGTTAGCGCTTTACTTTGTCTGTTTGCATTTTTATGTAGCTCGGTATCTGCAGAAACACTGATTTCCGGGAATATCAGCGGAATTACTTTTGATGTAGCAAAAAATCCGTATATTGTTGAGAAGGACATTATTGTTCCTAAAGGTACAAGTGTCAGTATTCCCGAAGGAATAGTTTTTTTGTTTCATCCTTTTACCGGTTTTCAGGTTTCCGGACGCGTTGCGGTACAGGGGTCAGATACAAAAATGGTAATTTTTACTTCACTGAATGATAATATATTCAATACAGGAGCAGAGCAGCTTCCTAATCCGTTTGATTGGAATGGAATTTATGTATCAAAGGATGCAGAAGGGGCTTTTTTAAATAACTTTGCTTTAAAATATTCGGTATACGGAATCAAATCCCAATGTCAGAATATTATCATCCAAAATGCCGTGTTCCAACAGAATGGACAATTTAATTTCACCGTTAATGAGCAGATCAAGCTGGTGGTTGAGGGAATGCCGTTTTCTTATCCTGATTCTCTTTCGGGTAGTACTATTACTACTGCTAAGGACTCCAATGTTGTTGTTAAACCTAAACCACTGATAGATAAGGGTACTCCTGCAAAAAATTCAGAAAAAAAATTGAAAATTTTCAGATACACATGTCTGGGTGTTGGTGCTGTTGGTGCTGTTACTGCAATGATGTATGGTGTTTCTATAAAAACGAATTTGGATAAGATGAATGAAATTTCTGAAGATTCAAATAACAACAATGCTTCTGATCCTAATGGGGCTAAGAAGTGGCATGAAGCCGAGAGAAATTATAATAATTCAATAATCGGGTGCTCTGTTGCAGGCGGGCTGGGGGCACTTGGACTAATAGGATTTGGAGTCAGTTTCGCATTTTAGAATATATTAAATAAGTTTTTATAAGGCACATATAGTGGTAACCATTTATATGTGCCTTTTTTATTTGTGCTAATCAAATCTGGTTTAAATAATATTCTCGGCGAGAATTCTTTGTGCAACAGTATGTCCGGATTCCATGACATTCCAGACACCAACGCCTCTGCACCAGTGGCCTGTTTGATAAAGGTTTGGAATAAATGTCTGCATCGGAATTCGTGCTTCACTATAACGATCGGCAAGGTTTGCATACCCGTAAAGCGAACCACCTGAATTACCGGTGTATCGCCTGAATGTCTGCGGTGATGCAGTTACTTTACATGTTATATGGCTGCTTAATCCGGGAATTATTTTTTCAGCATCTAAGATCATGGAATCTGCAATATGATCCTTTTCCGTTGCCCAGTTGATTGTCTCGGATTCATTTGCAAATTTCATCAGAAAAAGCGTAGATTTCTGCTCCGGATGAGGAGTCTTTAAAAAGATAAGATGGTCATTACTAGTGTGGTCACAATTGGTAATACGCTTATTCATTTTCGTGAAATCAGAGTTTTTATACCAGAATAGAATATTCTCAGGAAGTAACGCGTTAATATCGTTATCAAAACCAAGATAGACTGCAAGTGCTGATGACGCTTTGGTCAATTGGTTCGAACGGCGTACCCACAGCCTGTTTGTTGATTCTGTGTCGAGAAGCTGCTCAAGCAGCGTGTCTGGACTTATGTTGGAAATAAACCGATCGGCTTCAATGGTCTCGCCGCTTGCAAGTACAGCATGTTTGATTTTTCCGTTTTCTTTACATAGTGATATTACTTCGCTGCTGCATGTTACCTCTCCGCCATGTTCACGTATCACATCTGCGAGCCCTTCAGCAAGCATCCCGAATCCGCCCTTGATATAATGAGAGCCTTCGACTGCATGAACATAAAACAGTAACGTAAAAAATGTTGTCGATGCAATCTCCGGGACAACTCCGGCAAAAGGCCATTGTGCAAAAAATATATTTTGCAGTTCGGGATTTTTAATGTAACTTTCGATATACGTTTTGTAGGTTTGCTTCTGGTATTTGTCAAGTATATGCGGGTTTGTTTCGTTTCCTTTTTTTTCAAACCGGAAAAGCGGGTCGATAATCTCTTTGTAAAGAAATGCCATATCATCAAAAAGCGCATTAATGTCGCTGCGGTCATTTGGAAATTGCTCGTAAAACCATGGACGAAGTGCATCCGGCGATGATGGAATTACGTATTGTATGTCACCAAATTGTGCTGTGTACATACAATTGTGAGAAATTGTTTCGATTTTGTTTTCAATGCCAAGCGCGCGCAGCAGTGTATATATGTAACCATTGGGGCCCATCGGTACAGAGTGAATGCCGGATTCAAAACGATATGGGTTTCGTGAAAAACTGTGTGCATATCCGCCAATCCGGTAGTGTTTTTCCAGTACCTTTACCCGCATTCCTTTTTTCGCAAGAAAAGCCCCGCATGTCAGTGCCGATAGACCGGAACCAATAAAAACTGCATCCCATTTTTTTGTCATACAATAAACCTTATAAAAAAAAGTTTATGAAGATGCTTTACTGATATCAAATGTTCTCAGTGTTGAACTTGGTTCAATGCCGGAATAGAAGCATTTCCATAACGTGTAAAAGTCATCCATTAATTCTGTTTCTGTAAAGTTGAGCGGTTTAAAAACGATATTCCCATGGTTCCATACATCATAATTTCTGTGGAGAATTCGTCCTTCTGCATCAGCACGCCGCCCGAATGGTGTACCCGGGAATGGTGTCGGGATATAAAATTCAGCAAGATCTATATTCGCATCACGGCAAAATTTTAAAATTCTGTCAACAACGGATCGGTCCTGATTATCGAAACCGATACCAATTGATGCAAAAAAGTGAATTCCGGCATCTTCATTCATTTTTACAAGATCAATACCGGCCTGCCACTGTTCTTTTGTGCATGATCGATCAAAAAGTTGTTGTGATACGCGGTCAAATCCGAACACGGTGTACATCGATGAAACACCACCTTTGGCAAGCTTTTTATAAAACTGAGGATCCGGCAGCATCATCATTGTAGATGCAACAAATATGCTGACATCAAGTTCTTTGGTCCGTTCCATAAGGTTGAGCATAAATTTGGAGTATTTTTTCCCCGGAAGCATAATCGTATCGTCCGTGAAATAAAACTGTTTATAAGGCATTGTCCGGATATCATCAACAATATTTTCAATTGGTCGCAGACGAACCTGTATACCTTCTTTATCAGGTATCGGGCAGCCATCACACTGCACCGGGCATCCGCGTGTGGTCAGAACAAGATGCGCGTTCCATTTGTAAATGTCCTGACGAAAAATGTTGCGTTTCGGATTTGGAAACTGCTCCAGGGAATACACGGCTGTTGCCTTATAGAAGGGTTTGAGTGATTTTGCTTTAAGGTCGGCAAGTATCTGGGGCCATACCGGTTCTCCTTCACCAATACATACGGAATCAGCATGAAGCTTTGCTTCATCGGGAAGTGCTGTTGGATGAATGCCGCCCATGAGCACGGTCGTACCGCGTTTCCGGTATTCGTCAGCAATTTCGTAGGCGCGTTGTGCCTGCGGTGTAAAACAGCTGATTATTACAGCATCAAGTTTTTCGTCGTAATCAATCGGGTCGCCAAAGTTGTCATCTGTCAACCTTACCTCATGTTCATCCGGTGTTAGTGCTGCAAGAATTGGTATCGCAAGTGATGGTGGCATGGTGTAGTTGCCTACAAGGTACTTACCCAGAAAATTATCCAGCTCCTTGTGGCTTTCAAGAAATTTTCTGAATCTGGGATAGATAAACCTGAGTATCATACAGTACCTTTCATTTTTTTACTTCTGTAACTTACGTAGTTGCCGGTTGATTGTATGGTAATGTGGTTATGAAATCGACGTCTCAATAAGTGGCAGTTCCTCATGCAGAAAATACCACTGCTCAAGATGATCCGCGAGAATTGTCGCAAGTGAATCATAAAGTCTCTGGACTGCTAATTTACCGGAACTGTCAATCTCATCGAGGACAAGCTTGTAACGGCCATTACCGCATCTGACCATGAATGCTGTAAACACCGCAGTACTGCTCCGGGTATACATTATTAGTTTGTCAAGTCCAGAACCGCCATTGAATGTCTTATTGAATAAAGTAACCGGTATGTTATATGGGGTCGCTTCATCAAAAACAGCCAATAATGCTTCAGATCTCCGAAGTGCAGCAGCCATATCGAGTGCCCCGTTAGTCTGCGGTTTTCCTAATTCTATAAATTTTATCGGACTAAACAAACCGCTTTTTAAGAAATTTTCAGCCTGATCGTGTGCTGATCTGGATAACTCAGCAGTGGAAAATTTCAGTACAACATTGAGTGGCATGTTGTGACGTGCGATTGATGGGCCGATAAGTTCAACTGCACCAAGATGAGCAATAGCCAGAAGCATTCCGCGTCCGCTTTTTTTTACCTCTCCGATTATTGCATTACAGGATGAGAGATCGATGTTTTCATCGATAAAAGCTGCAAATTCCTGTGGTGTCAGAATCAGCGGGAGAAGTTTTTCATAGTAGTGAAGAAGTATATTGGTTTTAATATTTTCAATAAGTTCGGTAGATGATACAAGGTTAAGCTGCCGTAAGTTGTGGTAAATCAATTCAATATTTTCACCATGCGATTCAAACCACGCATTACCTGTTTCAAGTACCATCAGTTTCAGTTCTGATGGTGATAAGCCTTTTATTTCAGGAATGATAGTTGTTTGAATGTGCCTGCTTAAACTCATTATCGGTAATGATCCTTATACTGCTGATTTTAAAAGTACATTTATAAACACCAGAAAATAGTAGTTTGTCAGTGTCTGTGACAACGGAAAAAATTGAAGAGAAAAGAGTTATGACCGGGAGTGTGCCGTTTATCAGTACCGTCTCTTTGAATGCCAAAAATAGTATTAAACCAGCTTGTCATAGAAAAATATAAAAGCATATAAGAATGAACTGTTAATGGCAGACCAATTTTTTGAAAAGTATGAACATGTACTATTCTTTCATCTTTCTCTTATACCATTGCCATGTTGGTTTACTAGTAAACGCATGCGTGAAGCAGTTGTCAGCTACATTCACGATACCGCGAAATGTTAACAGTGTGGCAAGTCTTCTAAATTCATGAAGAATCAAATCTGGAGTACAGTTTTCAAGAAAGCCATCAAACAGGTATGCATGATCGACAATATAGTTTTCAGATTCTTCAACAGGTACCGGCCTCCCGGCAGCCCAGAGATGAAAAAGGAATGGTGAAATGAGAGTATGTGGCACCAAAAGCGCCGGGTTTCTTTCAAATAGTGATAATTTACGCATAATTTTGTTCCAGGGCGCCATGCGGTAGGTATCACCATGTCCCGTAAATACCCGTGTTGTCTCAAGTGTTGCACACTGTTCAATAGAATGCTTTATTTCATCAAGCGCTGTTGTGTAGTGTTTGTTAATGTTAAGAAACCCGATATCGTCATTGGCAAGAAGATCACCAGTGAACAGGTATTTTCTTTTTGTAAAATAGAAACAGCAGTGATCATCCGCGTGACCCGGTGTATGAATAACCCTGATGAAATCATCACCAACGGTAATCTGCATATCTGCTTCAAGGTAGGAATCAATTTCTGGCATTTCATGAATCAATCGTATCTCACGTCTGTGTTTATCAGTCAGTTTTGAGTTTACCTCGGGCATGAATATCATTGTTTTTGCACCGAATGCCTTCTGAAATGCAGATGCACCTCCGATATGGTCACCATGAGTGTGTGTACACAGGATATAGCCGACATTGTCTAACGGTACATGACGCTTTAAAATGTCAAGCGTTTGTTCTACAGAATCAGGGTGGCCTGTATCAATAATTACTGCCGGATCTGTATTTACGAAATAAACATTACTGCCAGGTGGGATGGAACAACGAAAGATAGAATACATTATGAGAAAATTGGATGTGCTAAAAGAGAAACTGAAGTCTAAAGCATGGAGTGCATACTCCGCTTTCAAACTTCACGATTCTCATTTTGCATTATTTCTCTGCGGCGAGATACTTTTCAACAGTTGCATGGCATTTGTTGATTGAAGTAATATTTGGGAATTCCGATTCAGGAATTGAAACGCCAAATTTCTTCTCCATTGTAGCAAGAACTTCAAGAAGTGCCATTGAATCGAGGCCCATATCTTCAACAAAACTTGCATCATCGGTGATTGAATCAGTTTCCACATCCATGTCTTCTGCAATTTCTGTAATCAATCCACGAATTGTTTCTTTAATCTCTTCACTGTTCATGAAAAACTCCTATAGATAACGAATTATGTGTTAATTAACGTTTTTAATAATAAGTGCACTACAGTTACCATCACATGCAAATGATGTCACAAGCGCATAGGTACTGCTTTTTTGAATTGTTGAAAATACAACGTTGATTCCATCAAGTGAAGTATAATTTTCACCAATTCCACTGATACGGTTGTTCTTCATATCAGAAAGAGCACAAAGAGTGTTAATTGCTCCTGATGCTCCATAGCACTCACCGGTAAAACGTTTATATGCTGTAACCGGAACGTTCGGGCCAAGTGCAAGGGCAATTGCTTTTGCTTCAAGTCTATCAGCAACAGGATTTCCACTTGCCCCTGATGCCACGAAATCTATCTGCTCAGGGTTGATCCCTGCTTCCTTACATGCGATTAATATTGCCTGCATACCCGCATCTCCATTTGATACACTACTCTGTGCTGCATCAGAATCAAATGTTGCACCGGTACCGACAATCTCTGCGACTGCTTTTGCATTACGGGTTTTGACCGATTCTTCAGTTTCGAGCAGCATCAGTGCACAACCTTCACCCATTACAACACCTTTGGATGATACACTAAATGGTTTTGCCGGAGCTTCAGATGCAAGAATACCAGTCCGCATAAATCCAAGTAAAGAGTAATAGCTTACCTCTTCAAGGCCACCGGCAACTACTGATTGCAGGTACCCGCATTTAAGATAATTGAATGTGTAAATGAGTGCATCAAGACCGGCGTTGAATCCGGTTGATATCGTAGCACTGAGAGTTTTTACACAATAACGGATATTTGCCTGACCTGTTGGCGCGTTAATGACTGTATTTGCAAATGCCTGTGGATTTACATTTCCGACACCGTTGACTATAGAATCGCTAAGGAAATCTCCGATACTCTGAATGCTGCCAAAAGCTGTTCCGATACATATACCAGGGCGGTTAGCTTCATCAGATGCTTCCATGATATTTTTAAAACCGGTTTCGAACGTGCCAAGAATCAGTTTTGTAGAGTGATCCTTCAACCGGAGACCCTTTTTACCAAGAACCACTTCCGGATTATAGTCAGGAAGGAGGTGTGCAGGAATTTCTTTTTCAAATTGATGAAACTCGTAATCTTTTACAGATGCAACGTGCGGGTTCTGTGAAAGTGCCTCAGAAATTTTTTCAAAACCCATGCCTAATGCACTGATAATTCCGACATCAGTAATAAAAATTTTTGTGGGTGCCATGCTCGACATTATCCTTTGTATTTTCTGAGAACTATGGATGATGTATTACCTGCAAAAGCGTATGCGTTCGAGATAACGACATCAAGTTTCATCTCTCTTGGCGTGTTTGGTACATAATCCAGATCGCATTCAGGATCTGGAGTTTCGTAGTTGATTGTTGGAAGTACAACCTGGCGTTCAATCATTAATGCACATGCTGCCGCTTCAATTGCAGATGCAGCTCCCATTGTGTGCCCAAGCATTGATTTCAGTGATGAAACCGGTGTGGTTTTGGCTTTTTCGCCAAGAACTTCTTTAACAATAAGTGTTTCTGACTTATCATTTTCACCAGTACCTGTTCCATGTGCACAGATATAATCTATGTCATCAGGAGAAATGCCGGAATTCTTTATAGAACGATTAAGTGCAAGGATTCCACCGCTTCCGGTTGGATCAGGAATTGTCATCTTAAATGCATCACACCCAAGGCCATAACCGATGATCTCTGCATAAATTTTTGCTCCCCGTGCAAGAGCTTTATCCAGTCGCTCAATAATTAGCATCCCTGCCCCCTCACTAACTGCCATACCAGATCTATTGAGATCGAAAGGACGGACAATGCCCAGAGTTGTTGCAAGCAGCCGGTTAAAACCGGTAAACGCTATTCCGGAAAATGGATCACTTCCACCACAAAATGCAGCATCAATTTTACCAAGCCGTATCAGGTCATAGGCATAACCGATAGCATAGTTACCTGCCGCACATGCTGTTGGCACAATAAGGTGAGGTCCCTTAAAACCAAAAATTCTTGCGATGTTTGCAGGAATTGAACCGCATGGATATTGCCGCGGAAGATCGGAAGGAATATCATGACAATTGCCGGTTTTATACTTGATATTGATACCTTTTTCAAGGATTTGCGGTTCACCCATCGTTGTACCCATACTAACGCCAAGACGATATGGATCAGCTTTGGACATATCAAGGCCGCTATCGTTAAGCGCCATGGAAGCAGCTGCCACTGCAAGCTGACTCGACCTGCCCATCCGGGCAATATCTTCCGCTTTGAGATACTCTTCAGCTACGAAATCGAGTACCTCGCCGCCGGTTTTAGTTCTGTACTCTGAAGGATCAAATATCTGAAGAGGACGAACACCGTTCGTACCTTTCAACGCCGCCTGCCAGAACTTTTCTACTCCTGTACCTATAGGAGTGACCAACCCTAAACCTGTAATGACAACTCTGTTTTCACTCATAGATGTATTGAGTCCCTTGACTGTAATAAGGGATAAGTTTTTATAAGAAACGTTAATATAGTTAATAGGTCAAAAAATGCCAACCCAGAATATTCAAAAGACACGAAAAAATTTTATTTTTGTGATTTTTGGTACTTTATCGGACAATACAGCATATCACCTGACAATGATAATCTCAGGGTTACGGTGACAAAATCCCGGGATGAATATGACTTTATTCACCCCGTTTCATACCAAACATAAGGTCACCCTTCGCGACAACCTTCCCATCAACAAACGATTTTGCATTTACCATGGCACTGTCACCAAATTTTTTCTCAATAGTAACAGTGGTGATCATCTGGTCTCCCGGGAACACCGGATGCATAAACTGGATCGTTTTAACTTTTCCAAGGTAATAAACTGCATTTTCAACAAGGCCTCCTGCTGATTTGGAGAGAAGAAAACAGGCGGCCTGTGCCATATTTTCAATTATATATACTCCGGGTAAAACCGGATTGCCGGGAAAGTGTCCCTGGAATTGTGCTTCGTTAATGGTAACATTTTTAAGGACCGTTACCGATTCATTCTCTTTGAACTCTGTTACCCTGTCGATAAGCAGAAATGGAAACCGGTGGGGAACGTTTTTCATGATCTCTTTTATGTCAAACATTGTATGCTCCTGAAATTTTTCTGTTGGGGCGAATCATTATTCGCCCGTACATCGGCGGGTGGGGGCGAATAATGATTCGCACCGTGAGGTGCGGGGTGGGGGCGAATAATGATTCGCCCGTACATAATGATTCGCCCGTACATCGTGTATGTCGCATTATATTGTTAATCCGCCGTCGATGGTGAAAACCTGGCCGGTGATATATTTCGCCTTTTCTGATACCAGGAACGACACGAGATCGGCAATCTCCTGCGCTTTACCCATTCTGCGCATCGGGATCATTTTATTGATCTCATCAAGATGCTTTTCCGGGATCGCCTGGGTCATTTCGGTATCAACAAAACCTGGGGCAACACAGTTTACCGGAATTCCCGCACGGGCAGCCTCTTTTGCAAGCGCACGTGTAAAGCCGATGATACCTGCCTTTGATGCGCAATAATTGGTTTGTCCGGCAATCCCGACAAGACCGCTTACCGATGTAATGTTGACAACGCATCCGCGCTTGTTTTTCAGAAAATAGCCAACAATATTCCGTGTAACATTAAAATATCCGGTGAGATTTGTATTGATAACTGCATTCCATTCCTCTGGCTGCATCATGAAGAGCGTTTTGTCGCGGGTGATTCCTGCATTGTTAACGAGTACATCGACATCCCCAAGGAACTCCTTTGCATTGTTGATAAATGCTTGTGCTGATTCAAAACTTGCAATGTCCGCCTGAAAGGCTGCTATTTTAACACCCTTTGATGATAGTGCGCTGACAATAGCGTCTGCTTTATCTTTGTTTGACACGTAAGAAAATGCTACATCGTAGCCTTCATTGGCAAGCGTCTCAACTATAGCAGCACCAATACCCCTCGAGCCGCCGGTTACAATTGCTTTTCTGTTCACAAAGTACTCCCGTTTTTAATTAGTCAAATAAGTATTTGTTCAATTTGTTGCTGGTGCATAATGCGATACACATACATAATACGACAATATGCATCTGCGACCGGTTTTTCCACAGGCTCTACGTCGCGATTCCCGCATTGCGCATTCCCCGTGCAACCGCATCCTTTACGTCCTGAGAGAATTCGCGCGATTTCAGAATGTTGTCAAGTTTCTGATGAAACGAGCTGAGTGCAACTTCATGGTTTACACTCTTGAAAAACTCTTTCCATAACCTGACAAATCCATCACGCAACGCTTCCGGTGATGTATGTTTTGGCTGAAAAACCACGTTTGCACAATTAAATTTTTTCCAGTCGCGTGTAATAAACCGGTTTTCGTTCTGTATCTGATGCCAGAATGGGGTATTGGGGAATGGTGTTGCAATAAAAAACTCCGCAGTCTTTACTTGTGCCTTTTGACAGAATTCAAGAATCAGGTCAAACTGATCCTCAAAGCATGTGTCAAATCCTACACCAAATGATCCAAAGAACCTGATTCCCCGATCCTCAAGCTGCTTGACAAGATCAACAGTGCGATCCCATATTCCGGGATGACGTGCATAGAATCGGGCGCTGAACGGATCACTCGCAAATACGGTGTACATACTTTTGGCTCCGGCCTTTGCTATTGCATCAAAGTAGGCCGGGTCACTGTTCATTGCAGGTGAACACGACAGAAACATGTTCACCTTGAAATCCTTAATTCGCTCACACAGGTCCATCATGTAGGCCTGGATTTTCGGTCTGTTAAGCATGATCATATCATCAGTAATATAAAATTCTTTGCCGGAAAGCTTTCGAATGTCCTCAACGACATTCTCTATCGGACGTAACCTGATTTTTTTACTTTGGTAGATAGGTACATTGCACCAGTCACACCCGAACGGACAGCCGCGGGTAATTGACAAAAGTGATGCGTGCCAGTCATACTTATCCTCAATGTCAAATATTCCGGCTTTAGGCGAGACAATCTCTTCGGGTTTTGGAGGTTCAACGGCGCGATACTCTTTTTTAAGCGAACCACTTCGTAAATCATTGATTATGTGCGGCCATACCGTATCACCCTCACCGATACAGATACTTGAACAATGCAATGATGCATCTTCGGGGATCATGCTTGGATGCATACCGCCCATAATCACCTTTTTCCCACGTTTCATAAGTTCATCACCAATTACATAGGCGTATGCAGCTTGCGGCGTGAAAAAACTGATTGCAAAAAGGTCCGCGTTATCGTTATAATCCATCGGTTCAATATTCTGATCAATAATTCGCCACTGGATATCAGGTGGTGTAATATTAATAAGAATGGGAATTCCCATCGCAGGGGGCATCCTGTATGCCCATGTCGCTGCAATTGCAGGCATTTCTGCAAGCTCGGGATATGTTTCAAGAAATTTGTCAAATTTGGGATAAATAAAGGTAATTTTCATTGTTTGATTTCTGTAAAAAAGTTATACACCTCAAAGTTGATATAAAAACGATTAAATTGCAAATCTACTATTTGCCATTACCTTTAGCGTAATCCGGTATTTGTTAACACCGGATTACGAATCCCGAATTACTGGTCACGGCTTCTTTTGTCCGCACCGGGTCATGATATTCCATTCTTTCGGAGATTCCACCAGCTCACCACTTACCGTAAAAAGCTCCGGCATCGCTTCAATTGTTGTATCATTTTTCCATCGATACCTGAAGTTCATTTTAATGACGATGTTATCATTTTCCATGGTAGCTGAAAATGTCGTGTCGGTTTTAGTGTAGGTACCTTTTCCTTGAAATGTAGAATCAGAAGTGCTTTTAACCTGCATTGAATCGTTGGAGTCAAATATCATGATTAATCCCATATCATTTGCGCACCATTGACCACTGAATTCCTTCAGTTTCTCCGACGCGTTGGTTACACTGCAGATCAGAGCAATCAGTAGTAGTGATTGAAAATATTTAAACATTGATACCTCCTGTTTGTTTTCTTTGATTGGTCCTGAGAATCTCTTGATTGACGCACAAAGGTAATTACTCCGCTCAGGGAACATTCTTTTTAAGCGTAGATGATTCAATGGGTAGCTTCAGGGAATCAAGAAGCTGCAGTGTCGTATTGTTTTTAAGAAGATAGAGTATATTTGATGACGATTTGAAGGGTGCAAGCTTGAGAACCTGAATCCGTTTCCCTGCGGCATCTTCATCGTTGACAATTTTCCAGATGCCGTTTTCCTGATTTGATATGTTTTGTTCCATTGATTTGAATGTTGCATGATACTGGGATTTTTCTTTTAGCTTGAGGTCAACGAGAATACCGGGGCAGTCATTACAGGGATTAATCCCGCTATAGTGCCCGATCAGCTGTGATGAGAGATTGTCCATGGTGCAGCCTGTAATAAGTCCAAATAAAAGTGTCATAGCAGATACCATTAATGTTGAACTCATACGCATCATTCCTTTAAATGGTTTAATCCAGTTGTGAAAATAAAACACTACGAAATAAAACATGTCAAAAAACGTGGCAAGGAAAATACACAGGAACTTATTGCCGCCTTCACAGGTACATCGGGAATTGAAAATGCCGGAATTGTCAGGCGCTAAACACTAATAAATTACACTCAGGCCAATAGTTTAAGGGTCTGAAAAATCACAGGAAATAGAAACCATACTATGGCGGAATACAGACAGCTTTTAAAGTAAAAAATAGCCCCGGAAATAATCAAGGGCTAATATTTTTACTTATTTGCTTTTTGCAGTAGCTTTAAGGCATTTCATACAAATCTTGATTGTCCTGGCAGTTCCGTTAACCAGTGTTTTAATCGATCGAAGATTCGGATAGAAAATGCGTTTGCTCACGTTATGAGCGTGTGATATGGTGCATCCTGAACGTGGGTGTTTACCGCATATTTCACAAGTCTTGGACATATTTCCTCCAGATAGTTAAAAAATAATTGCCTAATATACAATTCGCTCAGGACAATGTCAAAAAAGAAGTGCTAAATAAACTCGTTAATTTAATGAAAGAAAAATCTATGTGTCGAAATTACTTTAAATTCAAAATGATAGAAGGATTGTTGCTCAGAATTGGTAAATCTCTGCATTGAAAAAATTTATTTTTATGCTTATTTAGTGTATAATTATTGTATTTCAACCAAACCATTTCGGTGCTGTCTTGCACTATAGATGTGAACTTTGGTATATTTAGAAGCTTTATTCCTGGAATCACAGGATATATTTTGGAAGTACATTGAGGTGAAAGCAGGTATATGGAGAAAACGCAGTTTCTTCCTGAAGAGGGGTCGTTAGCGCTTTATTTACGTGAGATTGGAAAGAATAAAAGTCTTACTCTTGAAGATGAAGCCAAGCTTGCAGTCAAGATCCGCAAAGGTGATAAAAGGGCACTTGAGAAGCTTGTAAATGCAAACCTTCGTTTCGTTGTCAGTGTCGCGCGCAATTATCAGAATCAGGGTTTGCCACTGAGTGACCTGATAAATGAGGGGAATCTTGGTTTAATACGGGCTGCAAAAAGATTTGATGAAAAGAAGAATTTTAAATTCATTTCATATGCTGTGTGGTGGATTCGCCAGGCGATTCTTCAGGCCCTTGCCGAACAGTCACGTATTATTAAGCTGCCTCTGAACAGAGTTGGCACTATACACAAAATCGGTAAGATGCAAAGTAAACTGGAGCAAAAGTTCAGACGTCTTCCTAACGTTGAAGAATTGGCTGAAGAACTCAAGATCGATATTTCTGAAGTTCAGGAAACGATTAAAATCGGTAACAGCCACATGTCACTTGATGCCCCCCTGCAGCATGGTGAGGATAGCCGGCTTATGGATGTTCTTCAGGATGAGGATCAATTGCTGCCGGACAACGGTCTTATGGAAGTATCACTTCAGGATGAGATCTCAAAAACACTTGATACGCTCAGCGAACGGGAAAAAGAGGTCGTTCGTTTGTATTTTGGTATTGGTGAGGAAACATCACATACCCTTGAAGAGATCGGGCAGCGTTTTAATCTTACACGGGAACGGGCTCGTCAGATTAAAGAAAAAGCTTTGCGCCGTCTAAAGCATTCTTCACGTAGTAAACGGCTGCTTGCATATCGTTCGACATAAGTTTTTTTTGAAATACGTACAATGCTGATAGTGAATGAATAATTTTTTAATTCATTATCAGCATTTTAGTAGTATATTAAACGTGTGGATTTCTGTCAGTTATAAACAATGCGGGGGCGAATGAAAAACAGGATCATTGCGGGTGCGCTTTTGTATGTGTGTTTTTTCTGTGTTCATCTGACCATCGTTCATGCAGATCAAACCAGTTCTGCGGGCAAAAAGGAAGTTACGAAAGTCTCCGGCCAATCAATAACCAGGGATATCGCGTTTACGTCTGTAATGGGTAGCCGGCCCGATGTCAATTCACTTCGTGGATTTCAAAAAGCGATCCTCTATAATGCCAAAGGTGCGAAGGTAAAAGAGATTACTTTTAATAGAAATGACTCTATTTACTCTCTTGATAAGATGCTTCAGGAAAACAGCGCCAAAGGTCCTCTTTTTATTAGAATGTTACGGTAAATCTGTCGTAGTTTTCGCTGTGTGTAAATCTTTTGGCTCATAAATACTCCATATCAAACATCTCTGCTTAAAACTCATCACAAAACATTGAAAATAGAGCGTTTTTCTTCGGCGAATTGTACCATAAAAAGAAAAATGTCTCTTGTTGCATAGACGTTCGTATAAAGTTTAAAAAAATTTAATTTTTTTAATGACAAGATAGTGTGTTGGTGGTAGGATTTAGTATCTCAATAGTGACAGGACAAAAAGTCAATCATTTGGTATTTGGTTAAATTGGGGGAGTGTGGCTTTTTGCTGAAAGTCGGGATAGTTCAGCACTGGTAATTTAAAAACAGAGGCCTATGTGGAACACAAGCAAGTTACTCTGTCGGATTATTCGATACTTTTTAATGATATGGATCTCCATTACAAAACACTGGTGGAGACACTTCCCGGGGTGGTGTATGCACTCGATGAACGGGGACATTTTGCCTATATAAGTCAAAATGTTACCGATGTGTTGGGTTACGACCCACAGGAGTTGATTGGCCTTCATTTTAGTAATATTGTACATCCTGACGATTTGTCGTCAGTGAGCAGGGACTATATTCTTCCAAAATTTACCGGTATTTCGACTGGTAACGAGCGGGCGCCGAAACTGTTTGATGAACGTCGGGCACCGCCGCGTCGAACGACTGATTTACGGATGCGTCTTTTTGGTAAAAAGAATTCCAATGGTGATAAGCAGCCCGTTTTTTGTAATGTAAATGCATCCGGTCAGCATACATCATCGGACGTGCATAATTTTCAGGGAACTGTAGGGATTATATTCGATTGTATGCAGGATGAGGAAGCGTTAGCGCTGATAGATAAAAAACGTCATTATAATCCATATGAACTTCTTTCCAGTGCGATGCGTCATACCTTTAGTAATCTTTTCACAGGTATCTATGGCAATCTTCAGCTTATGGAGATGCAGATGGCACATGGAAAAGAATTCAAATCAAGTATGGAGGCCATTAAAACGTGCGTGGAGAGTGCTGTTGAGGTATTGAAACAGCTTGCGAATATCGGGCTGACATCATCAATGAAGAAAAAAGTGTCCAATACTGATATGATACTCAAGGAAGCAGCCGAGGAGCTGTTTGTCAGTCGTAATATAGCAATGGATTTTAGGGTTGGTGAGATTGCAAAGCTTGATATTGATCCTGACTATGCGCGCCATATTATTCGTTCGATACTTTTTCTGATACGCGAATCTGTCGGAAATGTTGGATCGATTACATTCAACATCGCGAATGCTGATAACGTTCCGGAAGATATTCCAAGGCTCGATTGTAATTATGTAAAAATTCTGGTTGAAATTAATCAGAATGGGAATGCACCGCATGAAGGTGTATTTGGTTCTGAGCTTGACCGGGTTGCTGCGGGGTCAATGGGGTATGTTCTCTTACGAAAATGTGGTGGGCTTGTTAAAGTTATTTCAGAAAATGCAATTGCGCTATTCCTTCCTTCACAGTCTTAGTGTATATTCCATACCGTTCATTATTATTCTTCTGTTTTTGAAATTGAAGCGTGATGTCTGCGATCGGGAAGAAATAAAAAAACAATAATCTTTGTTGACATCTCAATTTCACTATTTTATATTCTCAAGACTAATTTTTAAAATCTGAATGTACTCAGTATTTGAGGATGGTACAGCCATGAAAACAGTAGTAGTAGACGAAAAGTCAATCAAGCGTAACTGGTATGTTGTAGATGCAACAGACATTTCGCTTGGACGCATTGCCTCAAAGGTTGCACAGGTATTGATCGGAAAGGGTAAGGTTGCTTACTCGCCAAATCAGGATCATGGTGACTTTGTAGTGATTGTTAATGCAGAAAAAGTTAAGTTAACTGGAACAAAGCCGGAAACAAAAGAGTATTTCCGTCATTCACACTATCCAGGTGGTGGAAAGTTCCGTTCATTTAAAGAACAGCTTGCACTGGACCCATCAAAGATTCTCATTCATGCGGTTCATGGTATGGTTTCAAAGAATGCTCGCGGCAGAAGGATCATGAGTAAGCTTCATGTATATGCTGGCGCAAGTCATCCTCATACCGCGCAGCAGCCCAAAGAGTTAAACCTTAATTAAGAGCTATTGAAAAGGAGCTGGTCATTTTGGACAACAGATTATCTGCGACCGGTAAAAGAAAAAACGCGATTGCAACGGTTATCATTCGCCCGGGTAAGGGTGAGCGCACAGTCAATGGCAAACCACTGCTTGATTATTTGAAGAGTGATGTGCTTGTTATGGATGTTGAGCAGCCGCTGAATCTTCTTCAGGTTGCATCATCGTACGATATCGTCGCAAGTGTTCGCGGTGGTGGTTTGAGCGGACAGTCAGGTGCTATCAGACTTGGAATTTCCCGTGCACTCGCACTGGTCAATGAAGAGTACCACAAGTTACTTCGTAAAAGTGGTTTTCTCACCAGAGATTCACGCGTCGTAGAACGTAAAAAATACGGTCAGGCCGGTGCCCGCCGTAGATTCCAGTTCTCGAAACGTTAATTATATCCGATATATTTTTAGTATCACACGATTTGAGCGGAAGATGGGTGCTGTTCCATTGGAATGGTATTCTTCCGCTATGATAATTCGTGGTTGATTAACCCAACTTACACGTTAGGAGTCACTATGTCTTCATTATCGCTTCAGGATCTTCTCGAGGCAGGAACTCATTTCGGTCACCAGACAAAACGCTGGAACCCGAAAATGAAACGTTTTATCCTTTGCCCTAAAAACGGCATCTACATTATTGATCTCAACAAGACTCTTCAGAATGTTGAAAAGCTTATTGGTAAAGTAAAAAAAGAAGTTGGTAAAGGCGGCAAAGTTCTTTTTGTTGGAACGAAGAAACAGCTGCGTGATTGCATTAAAGAAGAAGCGATACGCTGCAATATGCCATTTGTTACCGAACGCTGGCTTGGTGGAATGCTCACAAACTTCCAGACAATTCGTCAGAGCATCGCAAAGCTCGATAAAATCGAAGCGATGGAAAATGATGGTACAATCAATGCGCTTCCTAAAAAGGAACGTATGCTTCTTGCAAAACGTAAAGAGAAACTTCTTGCGGTGCTTGAAGGTATCAGAAACATGAGAAGGCTGCCATCACTTATTTTTGTTGTTGATACAATTAAAGAACATATTGCAATCTCTGAAGGCCGTCGTCTTCACATTCCTATCGGTGCAATTGTTGACACAAACTGTGATCCTGATTGTGTCGATTTTCCAATCCCTGGAAACGATGATGCAATCAAGTCAGTACAGCTTATCACAAGAGCAGTTGCTGATGCAATCATTGAAGTAAGTGACAAAATCAAACCTGAAGACATCACAGCTGAGATGAAAGCGGATAAGCAGAACAAGTTTGATGAAGTTGAAGAGGATGCTGATGATTCAAAGTCTGCAGCGAAGAAACATCGTGTAGTTCACAAGAAAGTTGTGAAATTCACTGAAGAAGAATGATCGCCTGAAAACCAGTCACAATTGATTTCAGGTTTACTTTATAAGAATGGCGATCGATAAGATCCCATTCTTTTTTCATTAAAAAATAGAAATAAAAAGGAGTATATAAAAAATGGAAGTATCTGCAGCAGTAGTAAAAGAACTTCGCGACAAAACCGGCCTTGGAATGATGATCTGCAAACAGGCAATCATCGATGCTAATGGTGATATGACTGTCGCAATTGAAAATCTTCGCAAGCAGGGTCAGGCTACAGCGGTAAAACGCGCTGATAAAGCTGCCAAAGAGGGTAAAGTCACTATCGTTTCTGATGCAACGACTGCATGTGTTTATGAAGTAAACTCAGAAACTGACTTTGTTGCCCGCAACGATGACTTCGTGGCATTTGTTGATACTCTTGGAAAAGTTCTTATTGAGAAAAAACCTGCTGATATCAACGCTGCAAAAGCTATTGTTGCTCCATCAATGGGAAATATCACTATTGAAGCTCGTGTGACTGAGCTTATTGGAAAAATCGGTGAGAATATCATGTTCCGCAGATATGCAAAAGTTGATACAGCAAATACAAATGAGAAGCTTTTTACCTACAACCACGGTAATGGTAAAATCGGTGTTGTTGTAAAATTGAGTGCAACTGCTGGTCTCGATTCTGCAGCAATGGCAGACCTTGGAAAAGATCTTGCAATGCAGGTTGCAGCATCAAACCCCATGTCTACGGATTCTGATGCTATTAGTCCTGACGTTATTGCTAAAGAAAAAGAGATCTATTTTACACAGGCTCAGACATCAGGCAAACCGGAAAAAATCTGGGATAAAATCGTTGAGGGTAAGCTTGCCAAGTTTTTCCAGGAAGTTACACTTGTCGGTCAGCCATTTGTAAAAAATCCTGAAATCAGCATTGCACAGAGAATTGCTGAAACAGAAAAAGAACTTACTTCAAAAATTAAAGTTCTTTCATTTATTCGTATGGAACGTGGCGCAGAATAACGATTATGGCATCAAAATATAAAAGAGTGCTCCTTAAGCTTTCCGGTGAGGCAATTGCCGGAAATAAAGGCTTTGGGATTGATCCTGCAATAACAGGTCAGGTTGCTGATGATATCGCAGAAGTATACCAGGACGGTGTTGAAATTGCAATTGTAATCGGTGCCGGGAATTTTATCCGTGGTGCAACTGCTGAAGGTGTATCCCGGGTGGCAGGTGACACAATGGGAATGCTCGGAACGGTAATCAATTCCATTGCGATTAAAGAGTATCTTGAAGCACGGGAGATTCCTGCAAGAGTACTGACTGCGGTTCATTGTGACAGAGCAGGTGAGTACTTTACACCGGATCTCGCAATTGAATACATGAAAATGGGAATTGTTGTTGTAATTGCCGGAGGAACTGGAAATCCATTCTTTACAACTGACACTGCTGCTGCACTACGCAGTGCTGAAATAGGCGCTGATGTAGTTCTTAAAGCAACAAAAGTTGATGGCGTGTATGACAGTGATCCTGCAAAAAATCCAAATGCTGTGCGTTTTGAGATGCTGACACATGCTGAAGCGCTCGCACGTGAATTAAAAGTCATGGATGCAACCGCATTCTCATTCTGTCAGGAGTACGGCGTTGATATTATCGTTTTCAAACTGCTTGAAAAGGGTAATCTCAGAAAGTGTATTCAGGGACAGCCTGTTGGAACAACTGTAACAAGTGGAGGAAAACAGTGAGTGCACTGGAACCAATTATTGCTGAAACCAATCAGCGTATGCAGAAAGCAATTGAGAGTCTGAAAAAAGACCTTCTCAGAATCCGTACAGGGCGTGCTACACCGGCGCTGCTTGACGGAATAACTGCTGATTATTATGGATCACCAATGCCGATTAACCAGGTTGCAAACATCAGTGTACCTGATGCCCGCATGGTGGTAGTGCAGCCCTGGGAAAAACCAATGCTTAAGGAAATTGAGCGGGCAATCCGTACATCAGATCTTGGATTAAATCCCCAAAATGATGGAAATATTATAAGGTTGCCGATTCCACCACTTTCAGAGGAACGTAGAAAAGATCTCTTTAAAAATTGTAAAAAAATTGGTGAAGAGAGCAAAGTGGGTATAAGAAATATCCGCCGCGATTCCAATGATAAGCTCAAGAAGGATGAAAAGGATAAACTCATCACGCAGGATGAAGCTAAAAAAGGTCAGGATGAGATCCAGAAAATTACTGACAGGTTTATTAAAACTGTCGATGAGCTTCTTGCTCAAAAAGAGAAAGAGATTATGGAAGTTTAATGTCGTAGCTGCCAGTTGCAACTGTCAAAAACAATGCCGCGACTGGTACGTACGCAATGAAAATTTTAAAAAGAGCTCCGGTTTCGGGGCTCTTTTTTTATGTCCCCTCAGGGCATCATGTATATTTCTCTGTTTAGTATTGCTTTTAAAATTATGTGACGATTATTATTAGGTAATTGTAGTATCCCCGACCTGTTTTTGAGAAATTACCAGGGGTAAAACTGCCGACTGATAACCATGCAGTCGTACTAACATCGTAAGATGCTGATTTAACGAGAGTAGCGTAATGAAACTAAAGATACCGACACATGTTGGAATAATAATGGATGGCAATGGCAGATGGGCAAAGCAGCGCGGGCTTCCACGGACTGCCGGGCATCGTGCCGGAACCAATGCTACGCGGGAGATCGTTCGGGCTTGTGGTGAACTCGGTATTTCTTATTTGACAACCTATGTGTTTTCTGCAGAAAACTGGGGACGGCCCACTATAGAAGTATCCATGCTGATGGATCTGCTTGTTGAAATGACAAGAAAAGAGATCAGGAATCTTCATGCTAACAATGTGCGGCTTCAGACAATTGGAGATCTCTCCAAATTACCGCCTAAAACACGCAACGAACTACTTTTGGGCATTGACGAAACGAAAGATAATACCGGTCTCACCCTGATCCTTGCAATCAGTTATGGCGGACGGGCGGAGATTGTTAATGCAGCAAAAGAATTCGCGAAAAAAGCGATTACCGATCCATCGGTGGTTGAGAAGCTTGATGAACAGGTGTTTAGTTCATTCATGTACACCAGAGATATACCGGATCCTGAACTGATTATACGTACCGGTGGTGATATTCGTATTAGTAATTTCCTGCTCTGGCAGGCAGCGTATGCCGAGCTTTATATTACCGATGTTCTGTGGCCCGATTTCAATAAGAACAGCCTTATTGCTGCTCTTGAGGATTACAGTAAACGGGACAGACGATTTGGAAAGGTGAAAGAGTAATGGCTAAAATGGCGGATCTTGCCAAACGGATGTTTTTTGTTCTTTGGGCTGTTCCTCTGGCGTGGTGGATTTTAAATTCGACAATTTCCGTTACACCAAAATCCTGGACATATATCTATCCTGGCCAGGTACTTATGCTGCTGCTTACGTTTCTTGGCTACTACGAATATAAAAAAATGCTTGGTATTGCTAATCCTAAAAACGGATTCTGGGTAGGATATGTATGGCTTGCACTTCAGGCTTTTTTCTATTTTGACAATACCAATATACCGTCAAATCTGGGTGTTTACCTGTTGTTACTGCTTGTTGCACTGGAAACATTTATCTGGGGCAAAAATTCGCAGCAGAAACGCTGGATGCGTGCCAGTCTGCTTTTCAGTGGAACGGTATTTATGTACATTGCGATGATATCAATGCTTAACTTTTATAAAGATCCGTTTCAGTCTCTTTTTGTAAAGAACTCCATTCCGATGCTTTCACAGCTTGGAATCTGCACTGTTATTGCTGCTGTATTTTTTTGTGACAGCGGTGCATATTTTGTAGGAAATCTGTGGGGGAAAACGCATTTCAGCAGCATTAGCCCCAAGAAGACGCTTGAGGGTAGTATTGGCGGCTTTTTGAGTGCGGCGTTACTTGTAGGCGTTGTCTGGTTTTTTATCGGAAATCCGGCCTACCCTAAATGGCTTGGTATCATTCTTGGAATATTAATCGGTATTTTTGCTCAAATCGGTGATCTTCTGGTTTCGCTTATGAAAAGATACTTTTCTGTCAAAGATGCATCGGATATCATTCCGGGGCATGGTGGTATTCTTGACCGTTTTGATAGTGTTTTCTTTGCGGTTCCTGTTGTGTCACTGTTTGCCTGGCTTGTCAACAGGATATTTGGATATTAACGAATGAGTTTACAAAAAATAGTACTGCTCGGATCAACCGGATCTATTGGCACATCAACGCTGCAGTGTGTCCGGCGCTTTCCTGAGAAATTTACCATCGCGGGGCTGGCCGCAAACCGTAATGTGGCATTGCTTATAAAGCAGATTGATGAATTCAGGCCGCAGATGGTTTTCATTGGCGATCCTGATGGTGTAAAGAAAATAAAGGATCGTTTTGGTGATACGGTAACAGTTCTGACTGGTCCTGATGGACTTGAGTCGCTGGTTCGTGATACCGGTTACGATGTTCTCCTCAATGCTCTGGTCGGTGCGGTTGGATTGCGGTCAACGGTTACGGCATTACAACTGAAAAAACGTGTCGCACTTGCAAACAAGGAATCGCTTGTGGTCGGTGGTGACTATATAACGTCTCTCCTTGACAGTGGAAACGGGTCACTTATTCCGGTCGACAGTGAACACAGTGCCATTCTGCAATGTCTCGCAGGTGTAAAGGATTCCACGATAGAATCGATGATTCTGACAGCATCCGGCGGACCGTTCAGAAACCGTCAGCAACATGAGTTTGCATCGATCACACCAGAAGATGCTCTCAATCATCCGACCTGGTCAATGGGGAAAAAAATCACCATCGATTCAGCAACGCTTATGAATAAAGGCTTTGAAATAATTGAGGCTCACCACTTGTTCCGTTTGCCGTACAGTCAATTACGTGTGTGGATTCATCCCCAGTCAATCATTCACTCGCTGGTTGAATTTCATGATGGCGCCATACTGGCACAGCTCGGACTCCCTGATATGGAGCTGCCGATTCAGTATGCACTGTCATATCCGGAACGTCTTCCGATGCCTGGAAAACGACTTTCGCTGCCGCAGATTCAGAAACTTGACTTTTACGATCCAGATCCTGATCGTTTTCCCTGTTTACGATTATGCATTGAAGCAGGAACTGCAGGTGGAACGGCACCAGTTGTTGTCAACGCAGCCAATGAAATTGCGGTTGGGGCATTTCTAAATAAACAGATCGGTTTTAATGATATTCCTGCAATGGTGTCATTCGCGCTTGAACGACATACCGTTCGCAAGGCTGACAGTCTTGAGACAATTATCGAGGTTGACAGTGAGGTACGCAGGTCAGTTTTAAACAACTATTTGTCAAGAAGGTAAAAACGTGGAACTTACTCTTGCTATGATATTCAATAAAGTACTGCTTGTCGTACTTGGTATTGTTGTTCTTGGGGTCCTTGTGTTTATACACGAACTCGGGCATTTTCTTGTTGCAAAGTGGTGCGGCATTCGTGTTCTTGCATTTTCGCTTGGGTTCGGTACGCCGCTTCTGAAGAAAACCTATAAGGGAACAGAGTACAGAATCAGTGCGATTCCCTTTGGTGGTTATGTCAAGATGGCCGGAGAGAACCCGGAAGAGGGAAAAAGCGGAGCAAGCGATGAATTTACATCAAAGCCGGTATGGCAGCGCGCGCTTGTTGCAGCCGCCGGACCTCTTGCAAATTTTATTGCAGCATTTGCGATGTTATGGTTCATGTTTGCCAATGGTGTTGAGGAACCCGAGTATCTTGAACACCCGATAATTGGCGCTATTGATGAAATGTCTTTAAGTGAAGCCGCAGGGCTCAGAGCCGGTGATAGTATTCTTACCATTAACAATAAGGCTATGCGCAACTGGGAAGATATTAGGACATCATTTTCCCTGATGGATAAAAAGTTTACCATTTCATACTATCGTGACGGGCAGATTGGCTCAGCGAGCTTTACCATGAATGAATCAGATGATCTTATTCCAAAGGATCCCTTCGGTGGCCTCAGGCCGCCACTTCCTGCAATTGTCAAGGCAACCAGTGGTGGTTCGCCGGCACAGAAAGCGGGAATTCTTAGCGGTGATACAATTGTCGGAATAAATGGAAAAGAGATCATTTCCTGGTATCAGGTGTTACAGGTGATAATGAATTACGATACTGTTGCAAAAGCACCACTATCGCTTGTTGTAGCCCGTAGCGGTTCAAGGGTCTCACTTGAAGCAACCCCTTTATATAACGAGGATGAGAAACGGTTCATAGTTGGTATTACCGTTGATGTGGGAAAGAAAAGGATTGTCAGATATCCTGTTGGTGTCGCGTTTAACAAAGGTATGGAAAAAACATGGGAGTACACGACCATGATTTTTGATATTATCAAGAAACTTGTATCTCAGGAGGTAAGCCCTAAACACCTTGCCGGGCCTGTCGGCATTATCCCTATGTCAGGGGGCATGATGCTTGAGGGATTGGCACCGATACTGAATTTTATGGGGCTGGTTGGCATTAATCTTGCCGTTTTAAATCTGATGCCGTTAATTATCACTGATGGTGGCATGTTACTGTTTCTGCTCTTTGAAGCAGTACGGAGAAAGCCGTTGTCATTAAAAACACAGATGCTGCTTAATAAAATTGCAATCGCATTTTTCCTGTTCCTGTTTCTGTATGTAACCTTTAACGATGTAAACAGGCTTCCGGAGTATTTCAGGATTTTCGGCCGATAGAAATATAGGGTCGGTCGCGATCGACCCTATAATACGTTGGGATTATCGATTGCAATGGCAAAGCCGAAGCTGAAAATAACGAGTCAGTAAAAAATCTCCCGGCCTTTTTCCTGTTGCTCATAGAAATAGTATCCATTAAGTAAATACCGCATCGCAGATTCCATAAATTTTATTTTTATTGTGACAAAACTTCTTTGTGTCACAATGGTGATAAGCGATCATTTCGTTTAGTTAGATCCTACCAAAGAGTTTCCAAAGAAAAATAGTTGCAGGTTTATTTTTTTTACTATTGCACACACAAAAAAGAAAATCCACAGACCCACATTTTCTAACACATTGATTTTACGCGGTATTATTTTGTTGATATTTTAAGAACAGTAATAGTACAATACTAAAGGAAAAACAAACTATACGGTTATAGGGCCATATACCGCACTACAGGATACCGCAGGTATATCGTGAGTGGTGAGTGGTAAGTGGCAAGTGCAAGTGCAAGTGCAAGTGCAAGTGCAAGTGCAAGTGCAAGTGCAAGTGCAAGTGCAAGTGCAAGATGGCAGATGGCAGATGGCAGATGGCAGATGGTGTAAGGCAGATGGTGTAAGGCAGATGGTGTAAGGCAGATGGTGTAAGGCAGATGGTGTAAGGCAGATGGTGTAAGGGCGAAACATCTTTCGCCCGTCTTTCGCCCGCCTATCGACCATATACATAGCCCGCCTATCTACCTATACACAGCCCGCCTATCTACCTATACACAGCCCGCCCATCGCCCGGCTCTTTGAAAAAGCAAAATATCATACCAACATAACCGAAATCGGAAGTTGGTAAATAAAATAACAGCAAAATCGGGAAATCACAAAAACACATCACAATAATCATCGGAGAGGGGGAATAGTTGGCAATAAAAATCAAACTGTTACAAAAAAGGCGAGCGAATAGGTAAAAAAAATGTAAAAAACACTTGATTTAAGCGCTTTGATACGCTAAAATGAGAGTATAACAATTTCTAAAAGCCTGATGTACCGGTAAGGGAAACGATGATTCGGTACTCGGAGAGGGGGCAACCTGACAGAGATTACGATTACAAGGTAGTTCAAAGTAAACGTAAAGGAAAAGGTAGAAGTAGAAACAGGGTAGTTAGTAACAAAGATTAATGTAATGAATAGTAAAAACAATTCAAGGAGATTCAAAATGATTCGTACAAATAAAGGTTTTACACTTATCGAACTTATGGTCGTTATCGTTATTATCGGTGTTCTTGCTGCGCTTGCAATTCCGAAATTTACTGATGCTTCTACGAAGGCGAAAATTAGCGAGATCCCGACAGTTATGGGTTCTTGGGATCATGCAATGCTTGCACACATAGCTGAAACCGGTACTATTGCAACTACTACGGCCGATTTGGTATTTGATGCTCCTACTACAAGCAAATGGTTCGCATATGCACATACTGGTGGTGGTGCTGCAGCTGGTGTTTATACAGCCACAGTTTCACCTGGTAAAATAGTCGGGCCGTATAATGATGCTACTGCTGGAGCGACAAGTACAATTGCAGATGCTACATCAAATCCAGTTCATGCATTAGGTGGTTTTGATGGTAAATATTTAGCTAATTTCTAATCAGGATTACTTAGGCTTTTTTAGGGTTTTATGAAAGCGTTCTCATAATGGGAACGCTTTTTTTGTGCCCGCAGGGCACTCTTCTTGATGATACGGGGATGATTGTTATTTAGCTTATTACTATTTACAAATTCATACAAAACAATGAACTCATTTATCCCGTAACCTTCCTCTTCCCAGCCTTCCGCCGTTTCATACTACTATTGACAAACAGTGATGCCGTCTCCAAATTGTTACGATACGAGAAGTAGAATTTTCCTGCTTCGTAAATTGCGTTGATCGATGATTTTTTGTTGATTTAAAAATTCAGATCAAGACCACCCCGCCCAGACGGGCACCCCTCCAGAGGAGGGGAATGGATTCGTGGTGATTTATAAATACAGCCCACAATTTAAAAATTCCCCTCCAGTGGAGGGGTGTCAGGCGTTTCGACTGACGGGGTGGTCCTGATACAACAAAAACGTGTATATTTTTTCGTTTTTCTATACATATCGACGACCAAATGCATATCAGTTCCAACCTGATCAGGTTCGTATTTAAAGAATCAGATTGAAAAAAAATAGTTCCTGTTGTATCTTATAGTAAGAACATCGTTCTTACTAATGGAGGATTACAATGATTAAACATCTTCAGAAAATCGGTAATAGTCGTGGTGTTGTTATTGACAAACCAGTTCTTGATCTATTGAACATTAATGATGATACTGCGCTTGAAATAACCCAAAAAGATGGTGGAATTTTTCTCAAACCAATTTCAGCAATGGATGCATACAGCAAAATAGCAAAGAAACATCGTAAATCGTTGGATAAATTAGCCAAATGAGTGAGCCGAAATTCCTGGCAGTGGATTTAAAATATCACCCGGTAACTGAAGTTTTAAAATTAAAGGTATTCTATTAATATGAAAACTCTTTCTTTGTTTCAGGCAAATCTGCCATTAATTCCATCTATTTCGGCATGGTACATTTCATCAATTATGGAGTCAAAAGGAAAACAGATACTTTTTTCATACCAATCGCCTCAAAAGTTAAAAGCACTCAGAGAACATGCACTGATACAAAGTGCGGTTTCATCAAACCGAATTGAAGGCGTTACTATTGATGCATCAAGAATTAATACTGTTATACTTGGTAAACCGTTGTATCGCGATAGAAATGAAGAGGAAATCGGTGGGTATCGGGAATGTCTTAATCTGATACATAGTAGTGGGAAATCTCTAAAAGTAAATGAAAGCAACATCCTTGATTTTCATAGGCATACCAAAGGAGAATTGTGGGATTCCGGTAAATATAAAGAAAAGGATGGGTCGATAATCGAGACATATTCAGATGGTTCAAGCAGAGTAAGGTTTGAGACTGTCGCCGCAGCTCAAACACAAGGCTATATGAATCAGCTGCTTGAATTGTGGTATACAATGTCAATAGATACAAATATCCCCTTTTTAGTACTACTAGCCGCGTTCAATCTTGATTTTTTATGTATTCATCCTTTTCGGGATGGGAATGGAAGAGTTTCCAGATTGTTGCTATTACTTCAGGCGTATCATGGTGATTTTGAGGTAGGCCGCTATATAAGTCTTGAAAGAATAATTGAAGAAAATAAAGAACGATACTATGAAACCTTGGAACAGAGTTCAAAAAACTGGCATGAAGGTCAACATGATCCATGGCCTTACATTCAGTTTATTCTATATGTTTTTAAAATCGCATATAAGGAATTTGAGGACCGGATTGAACAGATTGGCTCTGTAAAAGGAGAAAAGTCACAATTAATTCTAAATGTAATTGATAAATTGCCAACTCAGTTTTCGATGAAAGATGTTCAAACTGCTTGCCCTGGAGTTAGTATCGATTTGATCAGATTTGTACTTAAGGAATTAAAAGATAACAGGAATATTGAATGTATATCAAGAGGTCGAACAGCAATCTGGAAGAAGTGTGATAACTATAGTCAGTAAATTAGGTAAGATGGCATTTAATTAGGTAATGAATTAGGTAAGATGACATTTAATTAAGTAATAAATTAGGTAAAATGGCAATGTATCTGGCGTCTAATCAGCTCATCTCTGCTTAACGCGCCCTGCAGAGCAGTGCGCGAACGCGAACATCTCCACCTCCCCCTCTCCATGCATAATTGAGAGGGGGCCGGGGGGTGAGGCCACATTGCGAAAGCAAAAAGTACAGGCTACTCCTCCACCGTTTCCACCATCACCGGAGCCAGCTCATCAGCGATTTTTCCGAAAATTGAATCGGTGTAGTAATAACCATTTGCGATTCGATGCTTTAACATTGATAGAAATTGCTCCCGTTCGGGAGCGTCCATCCACAAAAAGCGGCCTTTGCGGATATTCGGGGTATCACTAATGTACTCCATAATCACCATCCCTGGATTATTGGTTTGCGTTAAACGAGTCACATCCTTGTTTCATTATGAATTATCGACCTCCGAAGGAAAAAACTTTACCGGAAAAACGCCAATCGATTGTGAGTTGTATCGGAATCGGTGTATAGGAAACGTGATAAATACCAGTTAAAAAAAGAGAGACCGGTAGTATTCCAGTCTCTCCATTAAACACGATAGTTAAATAAGTATTGTTATTTCCCGGTTGAAATAATCTTTGATAGTCTGCTATGTGAGGCAGTCTGTTCATTGACGAAATAAATACCTGACGTCCCTGGTATGCCAGTTGCCTGAATTGTTCTTCCTCTGATGTCAACAAACGATTTTGCGGCGTTTCTGAATGATGGATTTATATTTTTGTTAAGTGGAAGTTTCCTGACCGGAGTCTTGGGGTCAAGTTTACTTACGATATTTGCCTGTGCTCCGATGAACGGGCCGTTATAATCGCATCCGCTTTCTGTTTCCATAAAGGCACTACCGCCCTCAATAATATTCTGGAATGAATTCGCAGCTGATGGTCCGCCGATAAGGGCACCGCTTGCAAACATGAAGGGAGCAGAGTTTTTGGTTGCAGTTGGAGGATTATCATCTCGTCCCATCGCATTACGGTGGTGTACTCTGTGGGTCATGTCTCCTTTGTAACCATGAAGAAAGGGATGTTTGAATTCGTTGTTACCAAGCATATAGTCAACAATCTTTGCATTATAGGAATAAGCCTGATCTGCTGTAACAGCCGGATCTACCGACGTGATTACTTTGTCTTCAAGCAGTTTTCCAAGGAGCGCAGCTGCAAATGCACTTCCACAGGCAAGTTTATTGGTACCCCAGGCATTGCTCAAAAAACCCCAGGGAAAACCGTACTGATTTGATCCTACACCTGCGATTCCTTTACTTACATTTTTGGCAAGAAAATTTCTGTAAAAACCGCCGCTGCTGTTTTTTGCATTCGGATCTGCCTTTACTATATAATAATAGGATATGTCGGCTTTTGTATCCCAGGCGAGTGCTGAATTTGATTCCCACTTTTCCTTAAGGTAATTGAGTGCGTCGGTTTTGTAGCTTTCTGTTTTTGTTAAATGATACAGAAGTATCGCTGCAAGAGAGAGCTCATCAGAGATTTCTGAGTTGGGACTTG